>CBDVBL010000244.1:0-4108 GCA_965372205.1 uncultured bacterium | reverse complement strand
TTCGTCTCTCCCTCTTCTCGCGTCTCTATCCCCTCGAGCAGCTCCCTGGCCTCTTCCTCATCATCCTTTGCCACCTGGATCTGCATGATTCCGATAGAAAACATCGCCTTCGGCAGTTCACCCTTAACATTGAACCGGATGTTTGCATCCTCGAGCATCGATTTGGCCAAGGCCATTGTGGCAGCGTTTACAGTTGATAAGACTGTGACCAGGTTCGACTGTTCAGGCTCATGCTCGGGTGGGCCGGCAAGGGGCGGCAGCTTTTCCACCAGAGGGACCTTGCAATCGGCACACTCGGTGAACCCCTCTCTGTATTCTACTCTGCATTCAGGACAAAACATGGCAGGTCGGGCAGGTCGGTGACCTGCCCCTAAAATAAATAGGCCTTTCGCTACCTCAGGTCGAAATAAACCAGCGGGCGAACCATCAGGGCATCCCAGTAGGCGTCCCCGTCGGAATCGACATCGATAACGATATACTCCAGTTTGCGGTTGGCGCCGCGCGGGTTAATGATCTCTTTTTTGATAAGGCCGTTCTCATCATGATCGAGCGGGTGCCAGTCCATCAACACGGTGATATCCGAAACGGTATAACCCAGCAGCCGGAGCTGGACGGTTCCCCGGGTGTAATCGTCCGAGAATTTCGGCAGGCCGTATCCCAGAACGATGGAGTCGATCTCGGCATTAGCCGGCAGGCCGAGAGGGATGGTAATAGAAATATTGCGCCGGTCGCCGACCACTTTTTCCGGCCCGTGAATGTATATCCAGATCTTGTCATCATATTCCAGTTTCCTGGCGGCCGTCTCCCAGTATTTATGATATGGCCCTGCGAAATATCCCTCGAATAGCCGACCACCCCGGAATTTCAGCTTGGTGTCCTTCTCCACCTTCAGCGTCCAGACCAATCCATCGGATGATTCAACCTCGTATTTCTTGATGAACTCCGATGTCCCCAGATGAAGAACCCTGACACCGGTTTCCAGGGCCGGATCTGTTATAGGCGGCTTCGGCTTCGGTTTTGGCTTGGGTTTAGGCTTCGGCTTCGGCTTTTCCTTTGGCTTTGGGGGAGGTGGTGGCGGCGGCGGTTCCGATTTGAACACGACCAGATCGATCGAAACGGTTGCTCCCGGTTCCACCTCGCCGATTATTTTGACCGTGGAATCGCTATCGAATTTCGCCATCAGCGAATAATCTCCCGGGGGAAGATCCTCGAATATGAAAAATCCAAGCGTATCGGTGAGGGTGGATGTCTGCTGGGGTATGGTGAATACCGCCGCGCCGGCCAGGGGCTGGCCCTCAACGTTGGTCACGTATCCTTTGATTACGGCCGGTTTCTTCGCGCAACCACTCCAGATCAATGCCGATATGGTAGCTATTAAAAAGAGGAATCTTAAGATCCTCATCTCCCTCCCTCCGATCCTAAGCTGAAAGCAAGATCGCCGAATCCTCTAGGTCTATCCTTAAAGAGGTCTCAATCTTCGATATTCTACAATAGCATAATCGACAGCTATCCTCAAGTTATTTAATGAAAAAAGGAATGACCGGATTGCGCGGGGGTTGACTTAAAAGGGCTATTAAGCCGAAATGCTGGAGAAAAAGCTGGAATTTTCCAGGCAAATTAGTTGTTTACCATATAGACATTCTTAGCCTGCAACTCGGAAGATAGTAATTTTAGACAGGGGGTCGTTATGAGATCTTGTGCGTCCCTGAGCGGAGGATCGGGCTTCGCGAGAAGAGCGAAAGTTATAAGATGGTTGACGCTTGCGGTGCTTATGATCCTGATCCTGGCGGGGTGCACAACTAAATCCTCGCAAAGCGATCTACTTACGACGCCGAGCAGCATAGCCCTTTCCGCCGATGATGCTATCATCGAGGTCGGTGGAGTCGCTACTACGATAAACGCGATTCTGTTCGACGAAAACGACGAACCATTGAGCGACGGATATGCGGTGCGGTTTACCATTGCCGGGGCGCCATCGATGAACGGGGCGGAAAGGCCTTCTTTCGAGTACGTATCTACTGAAGATTCGGCGTTACTCTTGATCGATATTCATACCGATAGCACCGGTAAAGCATCAGTGGAATTGTATTCCGGCACCGCCCCCGGCCCCGTACGTATCAGGGCGGCTTCGCTTGATAATGCGGATGTCTTCGCCGAGGAGCATCTGGTTACCATAGCTATTGGAGGCCCCGCGAACGTAGTTCTTGGCGCCGAAGAAGCTGCGATAGAGGTTGGCGGCGAAAACACGATTGTCTTTGCTGTTGTAGGAGATGAATTCGGGAATAATATCGGCGAAGGATACGGCGTCAGGCTGGAGATTACAGACGCTCCGGGTGTTTATGGTGCGGATAGACCGTCTTTTGAATATCCTCCATCGGAGGATTCCGTTTCGCACATTTACGAGGGGATTACCGATGCCGACGGGAGGATTGAGATCGCGTTGTTTTCAGGATATGTCCCGGGATGGGTAAAAATCAGGGCGACAGTTATCGAAAATGAGAATATCCGGGCTGAGGAGCTTCTGGTCATGATCGAACCCGGCCCTCCCGCATTCATCCAGACTTCATTTGGCGGACCGATCGAGTCAAGTGGTGATTCTATATACATAACCCTGGGCGTTGGAATATGGGATCAATACGCCAACCCCGCGGGATTCGGTACCCCGGTGTATCTGGAAATAGATCCGGATTCTATTATTGCTTTCGAAAATATAATATACGCGGATTCAAATGGATGGGCGACAACGCTGCCGGCGTATACATGCGATCATTCTCTGGACATGATCCAGATTATCGTGTCCGCAGGCTCAATCGCGGATACCTCAGGATTATTTCCCCTGCCAGTGTATAATGGAGCGCTTTATATGACCGCCGATCCGGGGACGATATGGATCGAGCCGCCCGATACGGTGGGCTTTTCCTATATCATAGTTCAGCTTCTCGATGGCCATGGATGTGAAATTTCCAACGGTATTATCGGTTTTGCCGCTCTGGTATGCGGGCAGATATCCGGCCAGTCACTTGACACAACGGATAGCGACGGTAACGCCTATACGGAGTTCATGATACACGTCGATGAGATTCCCGGCCCCCCGCCGGACCCGCCCCAATGTATCTGCGTGGTCAGGGCGAATCTATTTGGATATCCGGATGTTGAAAACGAGGTCGAGATTATCTGTAGCAGACCGCGTTAACATTCAAGCATCACGATACAGCCGGAACGCCACTGTCAGGCGCAGGCAATGGAAAATATATATTTCCATTCCGGATAGAATATCGTATCTTAGCCGCATGTTTTGGGGCCGGAATCCACGCCGGTGTTGTACTGTTGCCGGATCTTCCCGCATTTTTAATCAGAATTGTCTAATTAACTTATAACCGGATTGTGATTATTTGGCTCGCAGGATATTTCCCCGCTTTGATAGAACCGACCGCCCTGCGGCAAGTTCCAGTAATGATAGACTGACTAATGTATAAGCAATAAGCGAATGTCTAATTCAAAAAAAGGAGATTCTATGGCAGGAAAACTTACGGCATTGCTCTTGCTCGTAGCTTTCGCTTTCGCGGCGGTGAGCGCTCAGGAGGCAATGCCGGACACAACCGGTCCGCCGTTGCCGGCGCCGCCGACTAACGTGACTGTCGCCGATAAACCGGACGATGCCGGTCATGGGGTGATTGTCGGGTGGGATCTCTCTGCCGATGACGGCGCCGGGCTCGATAACGTTCTCGCCTACGAGGTCTATCGTTCCGACGCTGCCGACGGCGAGTATGTGAAAAGAGGCGTCGCGGTCAAGGGAGTCAGCGAATACGAAGATGAAGATAAAACTCCCACCGAAAACGGGAATCCGAATCCCGGCTTCATAGAAACCGGCAAAACCTATTTCTACAAAGTCCGGGCTATGGCCGCGGGGCCCGTTTATTCCGAGTACTCCGAGCCGGGTTCCGGTCAGGCGGTGGAGAACTGGTTCCATGTTGGTAAGGTCCCGATTCTCTTTGGCGTAATCATTTTCTGGGCAAAAGTCGTTTATTTAATCATAAAAGCGCGGGGGGGTAAGGAATTTTACGTTCGGCCACAGGCAGGGAACAACGCGGTTGACGACCCTATCGGG
>CBDVBL010000243.1:0-4112 GCA_965372205.1 uncultured bacterium | reverse complement strand
TATATTAGCAATTCCGATATATATGGTGGCTTTGTTTATCGGGATTGTATTCGGCGGGATTATGGGACGACTGGGATCGTTCTGGCGCCCCGCGATAATCCTGTTACTACTTCTTCTGGGTTCCACCTATATTCAGGTTCTAAAGATTGCAATCACCGAAAATAAAGATACATCGCTGCGTTCAGTCATCCGCTTTACCCGGGATCGAATCAGGGGATCTCTTCTGCGGCTGGTGCTTGGAAACGTAGCCGTGGCCCTGGTCGGTTTACTCGTCGTATCGGGTTTCTGGTCTCTTCTATTATGGACACGCAGTTATGATTGGAATATTGTTACCGCCTCGATCTCGGTGATTTTGCAGCAGGGAATGATATTCTTCATCTGCCTGGCGCAGGTTCTTCGTATAAACTTCAATCATTCTGTTATAAAGAAAGGTGAATAATATGCTCTGGGAGGAAATGAACTGGATGGAATTTGAGAAACTTGTTCCCGGTGAATATGATACAGCCGTCCTTCCCGTGGGGACTGTCGAGGCCCATGGTGTATCTCCTCTGGGCACCGATAATCTGATTCCGATGGAGATCTGCAGTCGAATAGCAGAGGATCTGAAAGCCATCATTGCTCCCCCGCTGAATTATGGGATAACGAGTTCTTTACTTGGCTATCCGGGCTCGCTTTCGCTATCACCCGAGACATTTGAGAGGTGCGCAAGCGAGCTATTGATCTCCATGGCTGACTGCAAGTTCAAAAAAATCGTCGTCATCAACGGCCACGGCGGGCAAATCGAACAACTGGGGAGAGCGGCCCGGGCGGCGTGGCAGGCGAGGAGAATCAATATCGCCGTTGTGCACTGGTGGGTTTGCTGTGATGATATCGTTGAAAGGATTTACGGGCGAGCCGGCGGTCACGCTGCGACGGACGAAAATGCGGCGGTTCAGGCCTTCCGGCCCGATCTCATTAAAAAAAATCTATATTCTGATGATATGGTCTATAATCAACCGAAGGGCTTCACCGCATATCCCAATCCCGGGACCATTATCGCCTTTAAAGAAGGGGCGGGTTATCTCGATTTCGATCAAGGGAAGGCAGAAGAGTATTTTGACGCTGCCGTTGAACGTATGAGAACACATATCCTGGAGATTTTCAAGCGCTGGAACCGGCTGTAAATTGTGCGGCTGGAGTGGATGAGCACAATATTTGTGCATAGTGTATAGCCGCATTAATTCCGTTAGTATGTTCAAGTCTATATGCAATCATCCTTTGCGAAGTAGGAAGTCCATGGCATGTGGTTTGCTTTTCAAGTATTCGGAAAGTTCATTGACAACTGAATCGAGCAAAACGGTTGACAGCCAGAGGGTATTATCTTACAATCAACCCATGATCTGGAAGGGCATTTTATCGGCGATAATCGTTC
This sequence comes from uncultured bacterium, assembly GCA_965372205.1. Taxonomy (GTDB): domain Bacteria; phylum Zixibacteria; class MSB-5A5; order UBA10806; family UBA10806; genus CBDVBL01. Next base: position 2,701 of record CBDVBL010000243.1, on the reverse strand, counting down.
TGACTGTACCGGCTGCCGCCCAGTATAGCACCTCCGATGATTCTCTTTATGCCAACGTGATCGTGCCGCGTGTCGAACTTCGCTGGACCATGGACACACCTACGGCCGGCATGCTTCCCCGAGGAGCTTTTAGTTTTGACATGCGGACTTTTCCGACGGGCGGAGTTCAGTCTTCACTAGAGATAGGCCTGGCGGACCGGTTCTCTGTCGGCCTCGGGTACGGAGCGTCGCAGCTATTGACCGATGTCGATCCCGACTGGAATTCGAAGCTTGAATTCCTGCTCAGGTATCGCCTTCACGAGGAAAGCGAAGATGGCATTCCGGCTATCGCGGTTGGCTACAGTTCTCTCGGAAATGGCGCCTATGATTCCGATAATGATCGATATACGGTGAAATCGCCGGGATTTTATGTCGCGTTTTCGAAGAATTTCAAGCTGTATGAGAATCCTGCCTCGCTCCACTGGGGAGCAAACTATAGTTTTGAGAACGACGAGGACAACGACCCCAACATATTTGTGGGATTTCATGCCGATACCGGGCCCGGTATGGTTTTTCTGACCGAATACGATTTCGCCATAAACGATAACAAGCGGAATGATGTCTATGGGTTAGGAAGAGGCTTTTTCAATCTCGGTCTGGCTTGGTATATAACCGATGAGCTGTCGCTGGAGCTCGATTTAAAGAATCTCCTCAGAAACCGCGATGATGCCGAGGCTATCGATCGTGAAGCGAGGCTGGTTTATGTGGAGTACTTCTATTAATTCGGGAGCGGTTATGAAAAAGATCGTGGTCGCCGCCCTGATGGCGGTATTTTTTTCGGTTGTTTTTTCGGGTTGTTATACCAGATTGAAAGGGCCCGAGCCGGAGACGGGCGAACGAGTATATCGTGACTATACCTACTATGACGATTATTATTGGTACGGGGACTACTATTACGGCGCCTATTACTATCGATCGGGATGGCTCAGTCCGTATTTCTATGGTTATCCGTACTATAGCTATGGTTTATTCTATTCTCCGTGGTGGTATGATCCCGGGTATTATCGCGATGATGGTGGTCGTATCCGTTCGGACAAATCGATAAGATATCGCGGCAGAAATACAGGCTCATCGCCGGGAGGTTTCACATCGCCGCCCCTGATACCGGGAGGAAGCGGTGGAACGACCTCCGGAACTGTTCGGACTAAAACCTCATCGGGTGGTAGCGGGCAACCTGCCAAGCCGACCCGTTCAGCAGGTAAATCCGCTCGCCGTAGAAGATAGGGAGGATGTGATGCTAAAAAGAAAATCCGGTCATTCATACATGTTTTCGCTTGTTTTTGTCCTGGTAGTCGTGATCACCTCGACCGCCTCTGCACAATTCCTGTATGATCCGCTTGTAGTTTACGAGTCGTTCACCGAGAACGGCGTTATGCCGGGCGCCCGGGCCGCGGCCATGGGCGGGGCCCAGATCGCCGCCGGCATAGATGGCTCGGCGTTATGGTATAATCCGGCCTTGTTGACGAGAATCAGGCACAGCGAGATCTCGGGCACTCTTACGCACCAGATTTTTTCCAATGAAACCTCGCTATTGGCCGGAGCCAGGCAAGAGGCGGATGTCAGCAATACCAGGCTGGGCAGTCTCTGGGGAATATTTCCCGTGCCGACATACAGGGGCGGCCTGATCCTCGGAATCTCTGTTAATAGAATCAGAAATTTCGACAGGATATTCAGGTATGCGTCGAGTAGCAGTTGGTTGAGCGATCCTGCGGGTAGCGATGGCTGGGGTGGCGGAGAGGATGAAAATGGCAGCCTCTGGGCCTGGTCGTTAGGAGGGGCAATCGAGATATCGCCCAAGGCTTCGATAGGATTATCTCTCGAGGTATATGACGGCGACGATAGCTGGACTTTCTTCTTCGACTCGACATCTATTTCAGACAATTACAGGTATAGTTATCAGCACACGATTGCGGATGACTATACGGGGATCTCGGGGAAAGTCGGTATTACGTATGCACTGAATAATCATCTTAATCTTTCGGGAGTCATCGGCTTTCCTACTTCCATGACAGTTGACCAGACCAGTGATATTTTCGAATCCGACAACCAGGGACTCGACGATGCCGATTACGGTTCCGCATCGTACAGATATACTTTACCTTTTAAATTTGATGCGGGAGCGGCATTCAGGCATGAGGATCTAACGATCGCCGGTGATATCGGTTTTACTGATTACACCCAGCTTGAATATCGCTCGGGCTTAGCCGACCTGGCGGGGCTTAATCAGACAGTGAAGAGATATTATGACGATGTTATGACATATCATGTGGGGGCTGAATATTTTATCCGCCCCGCCGGCGTTCGTTTGAGGGCCGGTTATTACCAGGACCCGATACCTTTTACCGGTTTTCCGATAGAGACTGAACCTCATTACTTCACCTTCGGAGTGGGTTTCATAGTCGACCGTTCGGTTAATATCGATCTGGCGTACCAGGTGGGAACGTGGGAGCGGGATGATCCGTCTATACTCAGTTCGGAGAAGTATAGCGTTCAGAGAATTATGGTTACAATATCTTATCGGTTATAGGTGGGGAAAGGGAATTGTTCCGCCGCCGCGTCAGCGTCCGCGGCGGCTTTTTTTATAAAACAAAATATATTGCCGGATATAGGAATAGCACACGTCAGAACTCCAGTCACGGTATAGGATCTCGTTTTACCTAGT
>CBDVBL010000242.1:0-4112 GCA_965372205.1 uncultured bacterium | reverse complement strand
ATATTTCTCATGTTTTTCATCTTTTGCCATGCTTGTCAGTAGATCCTTGATTTCGTTTACCCTGGTCTTATGAGCCACCATCACAATATCCCCGGTTCTGACTATCACCAGATCCGAGACCCCGAACCCTACGATGATCCCGGCGGCATCGTTTACCACTATATTCTCATAGCTACCCTCAAGGAAGATATCCCCGACCTTAACATTGTTATCCCGGTCGCAGTCGTGAATGCGTCCCATGGCAAGCCAGGATCCGACATCATCCCACTTTATATCTCCCCTGACCGTCAGGACGTTCGATGCTTTTTCCAGAACAGCAAAGTCGATCGATATATTGGGGGAGTTACGGTATAGCTCAGATCTGGCGTCATATTCGCTGGAAGCTCCGATGCTCTTGTCATATTTCACAAGACATTCGTGAATATCCGGGATATGCTTCTCTATTGCTTTCAAGATTGAATCTGCCCGCCAGATAAACATCCCGGAATTCCAGAGATGCTGCCGATCATGATAATATTCCTGCGCCTTTGCAGGGCTTGGCTTTTCCTTGAATTGCCTGACTCTATAGAAACTTAAGCCCGAAACTATCTTAAGCTCTTCCCCGATTTCGATATAACCGTATGCAATTTCGGCGCGGGTCGGCACCACACCGATCGTTATGAGATGATCTCCCTCTCCCGCAACCTGGACACCGGCTTTCAAGATTGAGACCAGTTTTTCTGCCGGCGCTATCATATGATCGGAGGATAGAATCACCATTACACCTTCACGATCCTCTTTCAAAATATGAACTGCCGCCAGGCCGACCGCGAGGCAGGTATTTCGACCCTGTGGTTCCAGAAGTAGATTCCGGTCGGAAAGATACGGGGCGGCCTTGAGAATCCGTTCCTTGAGATGCTGCCCCGTTACGACGATTGTCTTGTCTTTCGGGATAAAACCCTTAAGACGGTCTATGGTCTCCTCGATCATGGTCTTTTGATCGGATGTCAGAGTCAGCAGTTGCTTGGGGTGCTCACTTCGTGAAAGGGGCCAGAATCTCTCGCCCCGCCCGCCCGCTAGTACGACTCCATAGATCATTTGGTTTCTTTCGATGGAGTTACGGGTTCCGCCTTATGCGTGAAGAGATACCTTTTGATCTTTCTCGTTGATGTTTTCTCAAACTCTTCGAGGCGTGTCTCCACGTATTTGACCCGCTTGAAATCGGCCAGCGTACGGCACTGCTCGCCGACCTCATTTCTAATTGTCCTTTCTATCTCCTCCTGGTTGAACTTGATACCCCGCTCAGCCGCCACGGTATCAAAATATTCAAAATCCGGAACGATGATCGCTTCTATTTCATCGCCACGCGTTCCATGTAAGGGTCTTCCCCTGACAAGCGATTCCAGTATATACGGAGATTTATTCAGTTCGGCCTCTATCTCCTCCGGATACACATTCTTGCCCGCAGGAGTAACCATAACGTTTTTTAGCCGCCCGGTGATATAATAATACCCCTCATCGTCAACGAAGCCGGAATCACCGGTGTAAAGCCAGCCATCTTTCAAGACCTCGTCCGTTGCTTTTTGATTTTTGTAATAGCCTTTCATTATCATCGGGCCCCTGGCCAGAATATGCCCTATCCCGCGGCTGTCCTTGTCTATGATTTTCATTTCAGCGCCTGGAATGGGAACACCGATAGAGGCGTCCTTGCGCTTTTCCAACGGATTTATCGTCAATACCGGTGATGATTCGGTCAATCCATAACCCTGGATAAATGTGAAGCCAAGGAGATCAAATGCCCTGGCGACGTCCGGCGGCATGGGAGCCCCTCCCGCCACCATAAGCCTGATACTGGACAACCCGGCCTTCTCCCTTAAACCGTGGAAAATCTTTTTACCGGCCTCGACCTTAAAAAGATCCTGCATAATCCTGCTGAGGCCATAGGAGGCTTTGAATATCATGCGGGTAGCGGGAGGTTTTTTGGAGACAGCCCTGAGGAGCCCGGCATGCATCTTCTCAAACAAAAGAGGTACGCCCAGCAGGATGGTGGCCTTATTGTTTTTTATATCTTCGATTATCAATTTCGATGCCAGCCCCCGTGCATAGGTTATGCACGCTCCCCCGGCGAACGGGGTTAAAAAACCGCCGGTGCATTCGAATGTATGATGAATCGGCAAAACCGACAGGAAATTGTCGTTTTCCTGAAGCTGGATGACCTGGAAAACACCATCGATATCAGAGGCGATATTGCCGTGGGTCAGCATAACACCTTTGGCCTGCCCTGTAGTTCCGGACGTATAAATGATGGCCGCCAGATTCGATAATCCCGGTTCAGGCATCTCGCCCTGAAATTGAGCGCCTTTTTGCTCCAACTCATTAAGTGAGATGGCAATAGAATCGGGCCCGGGATTATCCATACATATCAGGGACTTCAGATCCGGAAGGTCATCGAATATCTGCTCCAACTCCGGCAACATGCTTCTGGAGACAATCAGCGCTTTGGCCTGCGAATCGCGAAGGATGTGGCTCCATCCGGCTATCTTCAAAAGGGCATCCAGCGGAACATTAATGCATCCGGCAGACAGGACACCCATATATGATGCCCCCCATTCGGACCGGTTTTCAGACAAAATCGCGACTTTATCCTCACTGGAAAGCTCCAGAGATAGAAGACCTTTTCCGATACGGATTGCCTTATCCGCGAATGCCCGGAAGCTGATATCGACGAATTTCTCGCCGTCGAATTGCTTCATACAGGTCTTATCGCCAAAAAGGTCGCGGCTCTGTCTTAATATTTCAACAAGGCTTTTGTTTTCGATCTGTACTTCAGCCATGATCTTCTCCCGGAATGCGTTGGCACCCACATAGAATGACCCGAAAATATAAGAGTTGAGGCCATTTCTGGCAAGGCGGAATATCCGTCTTATTCTTCACTGCAATGAGAAGTGAGGCAATCGCTTTGCGGATTGGACGAAATTTATGTTTTGCCCGACCGTCCCGAGGCCAAAACCCCGGCCTTATCAAAGATGGAGATTGACGTTGATCGCCGGAGAGCAAATCTTAATCATTAAAAAAAACCCCGACATGAGCCGGGGTTTGCGTTATCTAATCGTCTTTATTTTCTCAGTTATTGAAGGCCTGCACCGGTTGAGCTACGATAGTAGGGGTAACAAAAATGACGAGATCTCTGGATACCACCTCTTTTTTGTCATAGCCGAAAAGGAATCCGATGAGCGGGATATCCTTCAGGATAGGCAGACCGATCCTCAAATGCTTGACCTCCTGGTTCGTCAGGCCGCCGATCACCGCCGTTTCACCGTTCTCAACCACGACATTGGTCTCCGCATTCTGGGTGTTGATAATCACGCCGTTGGGATCGAACTGATAAGAACTTCTCTCCGGTACCAGGTGGAGCAGAATCCTGTTCTCCGACGTGATATGCGGCGTCACCCGCAGTTTCGTGCCAACGTCGTAGAACGTGATGATGGTATTCCCCGAGGGGTCAAACTGCTTGATGGGGATCTTCTGTCCCATCTGGATATAGGCCTCGACATTATCAAGAGTGGTCACCTCGGGATGGGCTATAATTTTGCCTTTGTTGGTCGATTCGATGGCGGATAAGATAGCGCCGACACTATAGTCTCCATCGGCGATGAGTCTTGCGAATGAAAACTGTGCCAGCTTATCCGCCGACATCTGCCTTGAGCCGAAGATTCTTGATTCCTCTTCGGCGTAATTCTGTCGCGGAGGGTTGTCAGGGTAGAGAGGATCGATGAGATAATCAACGTCATCTGCATCCATAGAAGTTTCTTCAACAAATGCCTGGTTTACGATCCTCCAATCTACGCCAATTTCTCTTAAGAATGTTGACTCGACCTCAAGCAGCTGGGCGGAGATTTTCACCTGCCTCGTTTCCTTGTCCAGAACTCCGATAAGCTCGTCAATCCTCTCGAGGACCTCAGGCAGTTCGCGAATAACCAGTGAATTAGTTCTCCTGTCGACATCGACCGTGCCTCTGGGAGAAAGCAATCCTTGCACGGCCGTTTGAATTTCTTCGGCAACGTTATATTTGATCGATATGATGTGGGTTGTGAGGGGTTTCAATGTCTCCTGTTCCTTGAGATGAGCTTCCT
>CBDVBL010000241.1:0-4119 GCA_965372205.1 uncultured bacterium | reverse complement strand
CGGGCGTCATTGACAATCCCGGGGATACAAACCTCGTTTTGACCTCTGGCAACAACAATATCCAGGTCAAAATAAACGGTCTGCTGTCGTCGGTTCTCACGCTCGAAGCAAAGACCTATACCAGCGGCAATGAACTTGCTCAGGAGATTGAGGATAAAATCAACTCCGACGAAGCGCTGGGATCGAATGATGTCGAGGTCGCCTGGGTAGATCAGGGAACCAGCGGCTATCTGCAAATAACGTCCACTATCTGGGGCGCCAACTCAAAAGTCGAAATAGATACAACTCCATCATCCAGCGCACACAATATCCTGGGTCTTTCCAATGGCGTTTCGTCTGATGGTCAGGATGTTCAGGGGACGATTAACGGAGAAACTGCTACCGGTGTGGGCCAGATTCTAACCGGCGACGACGATAACGACAATACCTCCAGACTCAAACTGAAAATCACCCTTACTCCCGATCAGGTGATCGACGGCTCCGAGGGGAAGGTGTACTTAACGAAAGGAATTGCCGCGATATTATCCGAAAAAATAGATAATTATACGGATGCCAGCGTCGGCATCCTGAGTTCCAGAACGAAATCAATAACCAAGCAAATAGATAATCTAAAGGAGCAGATCGATAGGATGGAAGAACAACTCGAAAGAAAGAGGGCCAGCCTTTATCGGGAGTTTAGGGCCATGGAGGAAGCCCTGGGCAAATTGCAGAGCCAGCAAATGTATTTGTCCGCTGCGATTGCCAGCATGAACCGACTCTCCGCGGGTTCCTCCGGCGGCAGCTCATTTTACGGAACATAAGCAAATATAAGGGGGCAGGATGTGACGAAAAGGGACATCAACAAATATCTGGAAATGAAAATCTCCAATATGAGCCAGAAGGAACTCATCGTATTTTTATATGAATCGTCGATCAATTTGATGGAGGAGGCCAGGGTCACTATCAGAAACGGTGACGTGCCTGAAACCCACATGCGTCTAAACCGTGCCAGAAATATATTCCTGCATCTTCTGTCGACTCTCAACCTGGAGGCCGGAGGAGATTTCGCGAAAAAACTGTCCGCGCTTTATTCCTACTTCGTCGAAAAAATAACCATGGCCAATACCACCAAAAACATTCAGGAACTTGATGATATCATTCCGATCGTTAACGATATTAAGGAAGCCTGGCAGGAGTCGAAAGTAGACCCTGGCGATGAAAAGTCTCCTCAAAATAGCAACTCTGTGAATTACCAACTTATTTCCATGAAGGCATAATGAAAAACCCTGAAGATAAATTAAAGGGTCTCCTGGAGTCCAAATGCGAACTTTTCAATAAAATGCAGAAGTTGCTTTCTGAACAAAAGGAACTCCTCGAGCAAAATGATATTGCCGGTTTTAACGGCAAATGCGACGACGGCGATAAAATAGTCACCACTTTGAAGAATATAGATTATGAAATCGCACGCCTGGAATCTATAGGTGATATCATGGAAGCGGCAAAAAGCGACCCTGATAACGAAAAATTGAGAAATCTGCTTAATAGAGCGGTTGAATATGCCGGGGAAAACGAAATGTTAATCAGAGAACTGGCCGGCCGTCTTACTGGTGCGCGCCGGGAGATCATGGAAGAACTTGAAAGCACTGTTACCATGAGCCGGATCGGGGGATACAAGCCCTTTTCTGCAAATCATCCCATCTATGTTGACAAACGAAACTAAAGCTTTCAGCCCATTATGCCGATTACAGATATAGGGATATTGTATATGAAAATCTACGGATTCGATTCTGCTCTACCGCCCCCGGATAAGGGAAAAAGACAAAAACAAGATTCTCAGGTCGGAAATCAAAACCGAACCGACCGTATAGAATTATCTTATGGCCGGAATTCGGAAGTATCATACACGGCCAGGCTTTCGCGCCGCGGGGAATCGTCGAATTACAGATCGAGGATCGATCATCCTGCGTTCCGTCTATCGAGACTTCATCCGCATACGCTGATTAATTTAAATGGCAGGCATCGAATCGCTGATATGCAATCATATCCTCATATCGGACAGCCTTCCCCGGATAGAATAGAATCGCCTTCGAGCGCGGGACCGATTGACTCCCCGGCGGATGGCGTTCGTGCCGGGAAATTAGCAGACGTGCGATTGAAGATTGCAGCCGGATATTATAACAATCCCGAACATCTGGAAAAGTTGGCCGACAGACTGATAGACGGGTTAAATATAGGAAACGCGAAGGGATCTGACGATGTCTCCCGTAACGGTTGATAATGAAAAGAAGATAAAACTCGTTGTTGGAAAGATTCACAACCTACCGACCCCGCCGATCGTATTCACGCAGATAACCCGCGTCATCAATAATCCGGACACCTCGGCCTATGAAATTGCCTCCATAATATCGGAGGATCCGGCCTTGACGGCAAAGGTCCTGAGGCTGACGAATTCTTCGTTCTACGGGATTCCCAGAACGATTACCAACGTCAAGCAGGCAATCGTAATCCTCGGTCTGGAGGCCGTAAGATCACTGGTGATTTCGGCCTCAGTTTTTGAAATATTCTCCAAAAACTCGAAACTCGATATCGATTATCTCGAGCGCTTCTGGCGACATTCTCTTTCCGTGGCACTTATGGCCAGGATTATCTGCCGGAAAAATAAAATGCTGTCGGTTCAGGAAGCTGAGTTCGCTTTTTCCGCGGGGCTCTTGCACGACATCGGCAAGCTAATCATAATTTCTCATCTTCCGCAAGAACATGAAGAAATTATCCAGATTATCGAGAATCACCGGGGCTGTCCGGAATATCATGCGGAAAGCGAAATCCTGGGCTTCACTCATGCCGATATTGGAAGCTATTTGACGGCTAGATGGAATCTGCCCGAATCGATCTGTAATGCCATATTAGGGCATCATGATAACGATGCCCTCCAAACTGAGAAGAGTATGGCTCTTATCCACCTCGCCAACCATCTGGCCCATCAAATTCAGATTGAAGACGGTCGATCTTCGGAAAATGTGAGTCCCTTCCACGAGATCGTCTGGGATACCTTGGAGATTAACGCCGATTCGGAATGTGAATTGATGGAAGTTCTGAGGGACGAATATACAAAGGCCGAGACGTTCATGAAAATGGCCCAGGGTGCTTCGTAGCAGGTGCACCGCCATTCAATTCCGGGGATCTAAAAAGATTTTTCTGAAACTGATGCCGACCCCTATTTTTTTCTTGCCCCTCTTGTGTGTCAGAGATATATTTGAGTTAATTGATACGGCTATTTGGCCGGCGTGGGCGAGGGTGCATCAGTCCCGCGGCAGAGAAGAATTCAGGCCTGCAGATACCAGCGGAAAATGGCTGCACGCCTCTTATAATTGCAGATGAAAGGCCGATCTTACTGAATGCAGGGCGATTAGCTCAGATGGTTAGAGTACTTGCTTGACATGCAAGGGGTCACTGGTTCAATTCCAGTATCGCCCACCATTTTAGAGGAGGAGTGGCAGAGATTTCTCAAAGACGATGGATTTTTGACGGCTGCTCCCCCGGAGTAGTCTATTTTTGTTTATGGCGAGAATGAAGATCAGATTTCCCGATCAATCGGTAAAAGATTTCGACGGCCCGTTGACTCCGGCCAAGATCGCCAGGTCGATATCCAACAGCCTGGCAGGTAAGGCTATGGCTGCCGTTGTGGATAACAGTTTGGTCGATCTCTCTTATCCGATCTCAAGGGACAGTTCCGTTAGAATTCTTACCTTTGATGATCCCGAAGGAAGAGAGATTTTCTGGCATTCGTCGGCGCATATTATGGCGTCTGCGGTTCTGGAACTTTTCCCTGAAACCAAACTGGCCATCGGGCCGGCCATACCGGATGATTTCTCCTTTAGATTTTACTACGACCTGGATCTGCCGCATAAACTGACAGACATTGATCTCGCCGCTATAGAACAAAAGATGCAACAGATTATTAAAAAAACCTCCCGTTCAAAAGAAGCGAGAAAAACAGGGTGGAGGCGATAGCTGAGTTCGAAAAAGAAGCTGATATTTATAAAGCCGAGATGGCCTCCGAAATGGAGGATGAGAATATGGGCTTATACTCCCACGGTGATTTCGTTGATATGTGCCGGGGGCCGCATATTCCTTCAACTG
>CBDVBL010000240.1:0-4128 GCA_965372205.1 uncultured bacterium | reverse complement strand
TAAAGATGGCGATGGTCGAGGAAGCTAAGAAGAAGAAATGGAAAAAACGCAACGATCCGGTTGTGATATACAAGAAATGGTGTAAAACCTGTAGTATCTGTATCGAAATGTGTCCCAAGAAGGTATTCGATACCGATCCTGATGGATATCCGATTGTTGCCAGAGGCCTGGATTGCACCCAGTGTTCGATTTGCTGGCTGCATTGCCCCGAATTTGCGATAACATCCAATGAAAAATAGAGCCGGACGAGATTCTAATTGACTGCAATGATAGCCGTATCGAAAAAACGACAGATTTACAGAGCCAACACGCCTCTCTTGATGCAGGGGAACGAGGCTTGCAGCTGGGGCGCGCTGGCAGCGGGTTGTCGGTTTTTCGCCGGATATCCGATAACGCCGTCGACGGAGATCGCCGAGATCTTAGCCCGCAATCTGCCGAGGTTTGAAGGACATTTTATTCAGATGGAGGACGAGATTGCCTCCCTGGCGGCCGTCATCGGAGCCTCGGCAGCCGGAGCCAAGGCCTTGACCGCGACCTCAGGCCCTGGTTTTTCACTGATGCAGGAAAATCTCGGGTATGCCTACATGGCCGAAGTGCCATGCGTAGTAATAAATGTTCAGCGCAGCGGGCCGTCAACCGGGCTGCCCACCAAAGTCTCGCAGGGCGATTCCATGCAGGCCAAATGGGGAACGCACGGAGATTATTATCCTATTGTCCTGGTTCCGTCATCGGTGAAAGAATGTTTCGATTTGACCGTTAGAGCATTCAATCTTTCGGAACAATACAGGAGCCCCGTGGTTGTTCTAACGGATGAGGTTCTCGGGCATATGAGAGAGATCGTGAGCCTCCCGGCGCCGGATGAGTTGAAGATAGTAAATAGAGCCAGACCGGTGGAACCGCCGGAATGGTATAAGCATTTCGAGATTACCCCCGATTATAGGTCGCCCATGGCGTCGTTCGGCGAGGGATATAGATTCCATCTAACAGGCCTGACCCATGATGAATATGGTTTTCCGACATCGAACCCACGTGAGATTCACAACAAGCTTGAAAAGCTTAAATTGAAAACAGAGCGTCATACGCGCGATATATGCGATGTTCGAATAGAATTGATGGATGATTCACATATCCTGGTGTTTGCCTACGGTTCCACGGCGAGAGCAGCCAGACAGGCCATAAGAATCGCCCGTAAAAAGAGGTTCAAGGTCGGAATGCTTCAGCCGCTTACCCTGTGGCCTTTTCCCGATGATGCAGTCCGTAAGATTCTGGAGAAAGTCAATCTGGTGGTCGTTCCGGAACTAAATCAGGGGCAAATAATCGGAGAGATAAGGAGATTGAACCATCGTCACCTGAAAATAGTTGGTTTAAACAGATTCGATGGTGAACTGATTACGCCTCAGCAGATATTCGATAAGATAAAGGAGGAGCGGCTTTAGTGGAACAGAAGTCGAATGTTACCCATAAGTATCTCAGGCATCAGAAGAAGTTCCCCAGCGTCTGGTGCGCCGGCTGCGGAATAGGGATTGTCATGGGCGCCTTGATCAGAGCCATCGATAACACCGGATTGGAGAAAGACGATGTAGCCGTCGTTTCAGGAATCGGCTGCACGGCCCGAATTCCCGTCTACCTCGATTTCAATACCCTTCATACGACTCACGGTCGACCTCTGGCTTTCGCTACCGGCGTGAAACTGGCCAATCCCAAATTGAAGGTGATAGTAGTATCCGGAGACGGTGACCTTCTGGCTATCGGCGGGAATCATTTCATCCATGCGGCGCGAAGGAATATAGACATAACCTGCATTCTTGTTAACAACTATATATACGGCATGACGGGAGGCCAGTATTCACCGACTACACCATATTCGAAGATGGGAACGACCGCTCCGTATGGAATGATCGAGCAAACTTTCGATCCGGTTTCACTGGCTAAATCGGCAGGCGCAACCTTTATAGCTCGCGGAACGGTATATCACGCGTCCCAGCTTTCCCGACTGATCACCCGGGCATTGAGCAAGAAAGGATTCTCTCTGGTTGAAGTAATCTCGAATTGCCATGTCCAGTATGGAAGGCTCAATCGAGAGGGAAGCGCTGTTAAGATGATAATGTGGCAGAAAGAGAATGCGGTGCCTGTTACCGTGGCATCGAAGAAAACCCCGGAGGAGCTCGAGGGAAAATTCGTTACCGGCGTGCTTCATGAGCAGGAGAGGCCGGGGTATGTAGAGGAATACCAGAAAATTATCGATCGTTTCAAGGTAATGGAGGAAGAAGTAGAAGCGGAGAGGATAGTCAAGGAGACGGGACCGGGAGATAAGGATTAGAGTGTAAATTACGCGGATTCTCTCTGGGGGCTGTTGTTGGTGAATTGATGACGGATAAAATTGACACGAGCCGGTATGAAATAAGGCTTTCGGGTTCAGGCGGTCAGGGACTGGTTCTGGCGGGCGTCATATTGGCAGAGGCACTAGGAGTTTACGAGGGGAGAAATGTCTCGCAGACTCAGTCCTACGGACCGGAGGCCAGAGGAGGGGCTTCCAGATCGGATGTCATAATCTCCGAGGGGGAGATTTACTATCCTAAAGCTACTGAGCTTGATATTCTCCTGTGCCTGACACAGGAATCGTGTGACCAGTATTATCCCTTTTTGAAAGAGGAGGGGATACTTGTTGTTGATTCGGATAAGATACATCAGATCCCCACTGACAGAGCTTACGCCCTGCCTTTCATAAGGATAGCCAGTGAGGATGTCGGCACACCGGTGGTGGCCAATGTTGTCTCCTTAGCGGCGATCGTAGAGATTTCCGAGATCTGCTCCCGCGAATCCTTGGAAAAAGCAGTCCTCGGCCGGGCTCCGAGAGGCACCGAGGATAAAAATAGACTGGCCTGCCAGATGGGCTTCGAAGCCGGGTACAACGCCAAGAAAAAAAGAAATGGCTGACAGAACTCTTTTAATCATAAAACCGGATGCCGTAAAGAGGAATCTCATTGGCCAGATTATCGGGCGGTTGGAAAAGGCCGGATTCAAAATCGCCGACATGAAGATGGTTCAGCTATCGTATGATGAAGCCAGAAAGTTTTATGCGGTCCACGAGGGCCGTCCTTTTCTCGATGAACTCTGCGATTTTATGTCCTCGGGACCTATCGTTCCCATGATCATAGAATCCGAGGGCGATACCGTTTCCGGCGTGAGGGCGGTGATCGGCGCCACTGATCCCTCAAAAGCAGCTCCGGGCACGGTTCGTCACGATCTCGCTGTTAGTCTCACTAAGAACTCGGTTCACGCTTCCGACGGCCAGGAGACGGCTAAAACCGAGATAGAATTTTTCTTCTCCTGATCTCCCGGAATGATGGAAATACAAATTCCATATAATGGCATGTCGGTAAAGGTAGAATTTCCTGAAAATACTGAGATTCTGAACGGTATTTCTCGGGAACCTCTGCACGAGGAAACAATCCGGGAAAAGATCATGACCGGCCTGGATAAATATCCGGCTAATTTCGAGGGAAATAAAATTTCTGTCATCGTAAACGATGCTACCCGTCGCATACCCACCTCCAGAATCTTAAGGATACTTCTGGATCAGATTCCTTCGAAGTCTCTGGAGATCTTGATCGCAACGGGGACTCATCGGCCGCCAACCGATGTGGAGATCGGTCAGATACTGGGCGATATGCGCAGTTCTTTTGGAGACAGGATTTTTGTTCACGATTGTCATGACGACAACTCGATGGTCGAATTGGGGCGCACAAGCCGCGGGACTCGCATTATCGTGAACAAAAAACTGGCTGAGGCGGAAGCTGTAATTTGCATAAACTCCGTGGAACCGCATTTTTTTGCCGGTTTTACCGGGGGACGGAAATCGCTCGTTCCCGGGATGGCGGCCTTTGAGACAATAGTTGCCAACCATAGTCATGCGAAATCAGAGTATGCAAAAAGTCTGAATCTCGAAAACAATCCGGTTCACCTTGATCTTGAGGAAGCCGCGGCCGCTGTGGCACAGACGCCGATTTTTTCAATTCAGTTGGTCCTCTCCCGGGAAGGCGACATCATCGGTCTATATTGTGGAGGATTAAACGAGAGTTTCATGCAGGCTGTCGAAAAGGCCAGGCAGGCATATCGCATTCCTAT
>CBDVBL010000239.1:0-4132 GCA_965372205.1 uncultured bacterium | reverse complement strand
GGGCGATATCCGGCCCCGAATCAGAGTGGTTGCCGGTCTGGGTAACCCGGGGCGGGATCTTGAGCGAACGAGGCACAACCTCGGTTTTGAGGTTGTCGATTTTTTAAAGGGGAAATCGGATTTCGTCGCGGGCGAGGGAGACTATTACCGCTGCGATACCGTTATTTCTTCCGTAAAGATAGTTCTTTTAAAACCGACCACTTACATGAACCGTTCCGGGATCGCTGTCCGGCAGATTGTCGAGGTGGAGGATTTATCGCCGAAAGAGATCTTGATCGTCGCGGATGATTTTAATCTTTCCCTGGGGAGGATCAGGCTCAGGCTATCCGGCTCCGATGGCGGTCACAACGGACTGGCCTCGGTAATTTACAATCTCGGTACTGAGGATTTCCCGCGCCTCAGGCTGGGAATCGGGCCGGTGCCGGGGGACGTTCCTGCAGAGGAATTCGTCCTGGAGAGGTTCAAACAAAGCGAGGTTGCTTCGGCTGAGAAGATGGTGGAGCGGGCAGTGAACGCTGTTTCCATCTGGCTGGAGGAAGGATTTGAAAGATCGGCGTCCATATTCAACCTGGCGCCCGTTGATAACTGAAGACGCTTAGCGCGTTTCCCTACCCCGCCGCTTATTTGTGATAGCTGCGGCCGGGGTCTTGAAAGTCCAGAGGGAGGTTGCATGAGGCTTTACGAGCTTATCCTGATCATTGATTCATCATTAGAAGAATCCACCATACAAACTGAAATCGAGAAGGTCGAAACACGTATTACAGATTCCGGCGGGAAAATTCACCGGCTTGACCGTTGGGGTTTAAAGCGACTTGCGTATGAAATCAAGAAGCATACCCAGGGATATTATGTTTTCTTTCTTTTTGAGGCCAATCCCGGTCTAACCGGTGAAATCGAAAAGAACCTGAAACTCAACGAGAACATTCTTCGTTACCTGACCATCCTGTCACCCTCCGAGGTTCCCGCCGCTGAGAAATCCGAAGAGGCGGGTGAGACGGGCCAGTCCAATGAAGCTGCGCCGATAAGGGATTAAGTCATGGCATCTACAAGACTGCCGAACCTGAATCGTGTCATGATTGTGGGCAATCTGACACGCGACCCGGATCTCCGGGCGACCACGGCAGGAGTCCCGGTGATTAATTTCAGAATTGCCTCAAACAGGCGATTCAAAGACAACTCCGGGGAGTGGAGAGAGGATGTCTGCTATGTGGGTGTGGTAGCCTGGCAGAAACTGGCCGAGTCCTGCGCCGCCGGGCTCAGGAAAGGAAGCGCCGTATATGTCGAGGGTGAACTTCGATCCCGGACGTTCGACAACGGCGACGGCACGAAACGTAACCTGCTGGAAATAAGAGCGTATCATATTCAGTTTCTCGATAAGGATGAAAAGCCTGACGATGACAGCAGGGATTCAGATTCTTTTGAACCTGACGAGAATAGCTGTACTTAATTAAGGAGAATAAATGGAAAGGCGAAGAAGAAAGGTCTGCCGATTCTGCGAGCACAAGTCGATTTTTATCGACTATAAAGAAGAGCGGCTATTAAGGAGGTATATCACCGAACGTGGTAAGATCATTCCCAGACGGATTTCCGGCAATTGTGCCAAGCACCAGAGGGAATTAACCAGGGCCATCAAGCGAGGCCGGATCATAGCGCTTTTGCCATATACTACGGCATCGCGCGATTAAGATTGAAAGCCTTTCGACCAATGCGGTCGTTTGAAAACAAGCTCTCGCTCTGGGGCGGAGCCGCCGTTGTTCTCTCTGGCTTAATCTGGTTAATGCCGGGGATAAATGCAATCGCGGCGACAGCGGGGATAGCGGGGTTAACGCTCATTGTTGCCAGGCTGGGATTTTCCAGGGGACTTTCAACTGCCTGCGCGGGAATTGCAGGGGCTTTTGTAATCTGCTCTTTGACAAAAGGATATCAGGCTGGATTCGTAAGCACTCTGATCTACATCCTGGTGGCCATCGCGCCGGCTTTTATGATGGGCTGGGCCTCCCGAAGTTTCGCAACTTCGACAGCAACGGTTTCCTACGGCCTTATACCTACCGGCATTCTCCTGGTGTTATTCTTGCTTATCTTTCCCGGGATTATTGAGGATTTACCTGTTCTTATCAGCGAAATTGACATCGTGATAGAGTCGCTGGTGGAAGGAAGCCCGGAAGTCTCAGGTCTGATTGCAAGACAGTATGCTCCCGCGGACGGGTCGTTAGACAGGTTTCTAAAAGAACTCAATAAGATGATTGAATTCCTGATTAAAATCACGCCTTCAATAATCATTCTGGGATCTTTGGGAATGATAATAGCCGGCCTGGGAATTGCAGGCCCAATTGCCGCGAGATTAAAGATCATGCTTCCCCGTTTCAGGCCGTTTCATTTGTGGCGTGCAGGCGGGCGATGGCTTTTGCCGACAATTCTGGGTTTAATAGCCGTGGTCTTTATCAAAAACGAATTCTGGTTTTACACAGGGGTAAATCTGCTCATCGTAACCGGTCATGTATATGCGGTCGTGGGGCTGGCAATAGTGGAGGCTTTTTTCAAAAGGGCTCTCATCCCTGTACCGCTCAGGGTGATTTTCTATGCAATTCTATTGCTATCCAGCGTGTTTGCCCTGATATTTCTGGCGGTACTGGGGCTTGCCGACAGCAAGTTTAACTTTGCAAGAGAGAATACGGAAAATAAAAACGATTGTTAAAGGGACGAGGATGAAAGTAATATTAAAAGATGATCTCGAAAATCTGGGCTCCGCCGGCGATGTGGTGGAGGTCGCTGACGGCTTTGGAAGAAATTATCTGTTATCCAAAAACCTGGCGGTGCCTGCCACCAGGGGCAATTTGCGATCAATCGGGGAAATTAAAAAGCAAAAACAGCTTAGGGATAATAAGAGAAAACGGGAAGCCGAGAAAATCAAAGATAAGCTCGAAAAGCTGTCGTTGACGGCAGAGGTTAAAACAGGCGAGGATGATAAGGTATTCGGATCGGTCACGGCGGCGACAATCGCCTCCATCCTCACCGATCAGGGATTCGAAATAGACCGCCGCAGGATTCTTCTGGAGGAACCATTAAAAGCCCTGGGCGTCTATACTATAGATATCAAGCTTGCCAGTGACGTGGTCGCCGGAGTCAAACTCTGGGTAGTTAAGAAAGAGGAACAGGCGTAATCGCAAGGTTGATTTGAGATACATGGACGTGAAAAGATCAAAGATGGCGCCAGAGGCCGGTTGGCTGTTACCCGGTTACGTCCGCTCCGTGCAGGGGGTATATTTTTTTATGAAAGGATGATTATGGGATCTCCAAATATGATCAAATCTAAAATAGGGGGCCTGGCGCTCGATATTACGACCAATTCCCCTGTGGTGACAGTCAGACCGATCGACTCAGAGAAGGTTCTGCCGATCTGGATAGGTCATTATGAAGCCTGGGCCATCGGAATGGAGATTTCAGGTATAGCGCCCAAGCGACCTCTCACGCATGATCTGATCAATTCGGTGGTAACTGCCATGGGCGGGAAAATCGTGAGAGTGGAGATAACGGAACTTAAAGAGCAAACATTCTACGCCAGGATACACGTTTCGCTTAACGGTCAGACTATAACCGTTGATGCCAGACCATCGGATTCTCTGGCGCTGGCTCTCAAAGCAAAAGCCCCGATCTTTGTCAATGAGGAGTTATATAATCTGAACAAGGAACAACTCGAAGATTCCGGCCTGCCCGACGAGGAATCATTAAAAGACCGGCTGCGAAAGATGAACCCCGAGGATTTTGGCAACTATAAGTTATGATCCTGTCTTACGATGGTGTATCACCGTCGATTCACAGGTCCTGTTTCCTGGCTCACGATTGTGTCATCATTGGCGATGTCACCATAGGCGCTGAAAGCTCGGTCTGGTTCAGGGCGGTTGTTCGGGGCGATATCAACTATATCAGAATTGGAAAGTGGACAAATCTTCAGGATGGTTGTATCGTGCACGTGACGGGGGAAACATCGCCGACCGAAATCGGGGATTTCGTGACGGTGGGCCATGGAGCTATTCTGCACGGATGCAAGATCGAGGACGGATGTCTAATCGGTATGGGAGCGATTGTAATGGATGATGCGGTTATTGGTAAGGGGTCTCTAATTGCCTCTGGT
>CBDVBL010000238.1:0-4162 GCA_965372205.1 uncultured bacterium | reverse complement strand
CGAAATACGAGTTCGTCGTGGACCGGGAGGGAACGAAAAAGAAACTCAAGCTCAAACTCGCGGAACTTTTCTAAACCAGTTGGCCGTGGGGTTGCGAGACATATTGCACTTCTGATTCTTCGGGACTTGCATTATCATTTTCTCTGCTGGGTATCAGCGAGGGTCAGCAATAATGGTGTCACGTCATCGGAGATATTCATAAGATTTTCGTACGGCCTGATACCGATCGCGCTTTTTTATCATCAGGATATTTCTATGCCGTCAAACCACCTTTCAGAAAATCGCTAGAAGCCCGCGGTTATCATAGCATAAAACCAGTATGCCTTATCGGCGTCGGCAATCCAGTCATCCGATGCTATGAACGTTGAAATTCCTCCTTGAAATGCAAGTCCTTTTTGCAGTTTGCGCTTAAATGTAATGTCGATCTCCTGCCCGATCGCTTTGGATGAATCACCGTCGGGTGTCAAATGGTCTTCCATTGTCCGGAAATGATGAATATCCACAAAGATCTGGCAATGAGGACGGGGTTTAACCGCGGCGCGCAGCAGAATCAAATCCATCAGACCCTGAGTGGATGGCCCCAGGAAGAAATCCATGTATCCCCTGAATTTGTGGCCGGTATAATATAGATTGTTAAACGATTTGATCTCATCGTCCGTGGTATCATCATCGCCGGAGGTTATATCAAAACCGATTCCTATTTTGCTTACCTGTGAATAAATGAACATAATTTTGTGCTTCGGGGAATAATAGAGGTCGCCCGCGATCATATAAGCAGAAATATCCTCGGCGCCCTGGTTACCGGTCTGAATAGCGGCATCAAATTCATATCCAATTCCCGATTCCAGCTTGTTCTTGAAGTGTGAGCCTATTGTGAATCTCGCCAGATCATAATCATCGCCGGTTTTCATTTGATCCCAATCATAGAGAATAAAGAG
The DNA here is from genome assembly GCA_965372205.1 of uncultured bacterium. Lineage (GTDB taxonomy): Bacteria > Zixibacteria > MSB-5A5 > UBA10806 > UBA10806 > CBDVBL01. Next base: position 3,224 of record CBDVBL010000238.1, on the reverse strand, counting down.
GTCCAGGCGATCTTGCAGGAAGGTGCTGTGTAAACCATAAATCTTCCAGTCCTTGTGATTGGGCGGTGCGTCGAATGAACGCTCTAATACCTTCAGGCAGAATATATCGGCTTTGTACGTGTTGCCCTTGCGCACCAGGCGGCCACCGTCGAATGACCGTCCGACATTGTGCCAGCCCACGTTTCCCATCAACCGGTGGCGGCCGTAGACGGTTTCAAATCTTCCGACCTGCAAAGACAGCCCCTCGGTGATGATATTCGACATTTCGATATAGGCCTGATGAATTCCGAGATTAGTGTCGTTTGTAAGGCCGGATGAGTTTACTCCCAGATTCCGCGAATCCTGCATCTGAAGATAAAGAGTAGTGTTCTCGATAGCGGTTATTGTCAGCCCCACCCGGCTCCTCAGAAAGGACATTTCGTTCATGGCGGTCTTATCTGAGAAATCCTTGCCGTCCAGTTCAGCCCGCCAGCGCACATTTCCACCGAGATCAAGCCCGTCGCCAATTTCGATCGCGTGAGATGAGATAGGCAGGATCAATGCTATGATCATCGCTGCAAACAACGCCTGCCAATAAGAACTGCTGTAATCTTCTTTTTCGATCCGTCTCATTTCTCCTCCTTGTTTTTCTCAAGGCTATTATACCACACCTTAAGTTAGTTCTGCCATAGCGAAAGTTAAGTTCTTTGTGGTTGGATGGTATCGGCTGCGGGGAGCAGCATCGCAGATAATTATTGATTATATGCTAATCGCCCCCTATTATTGGTAGGCAGATTTGGATATATTTCTGATTTGATAAAACGAATACGGAGAGTTTGTGGTGATATCTGAGCACCATAACAATGGAATGGATAACACTCGATCTTTCGTTCCCATAACCAAAGGCACGATAGTGGCGCACTACCGGATCGTCGAGAAGATCGGCGCCGGTGGGATGGGGGACGTGTATCTGGCAGAGGACACGCAGCTTGATCGCCGAGCCGCACTCAAGTTCTTGCCCCCTCATCTTTGCCAGGACGAAGATTGCCGCGCCCGGTTCAAACGGGAGGCGCAGGCCGCCGCGGTACTGGAGCATCCCAATATCGTCACCATCCACGAGGTGAGCGAGCATCAGGGCCGGCCCTACATCGCTATGCAGTATGTGGAGGGGAAATCGCTTAAGGATATCATCAAGGAGAATGAACTTCCCTTAGACGAAATCGTAGATCTGGCGATTCAGATCTGCGAGGGTTTGAGCAAGGCCCATGAGGCGGGGGTCATCCATAGAGACATTAAGCCGTCCAATATCTGTATCGATTCGGAAGGTCGGCCCAAATTGCTTGATTTTGGGCTGGCAAAATTAGCTGGACAGAACGGGCTAACCCGGATGGGTACAACCGTGGGAACAGTAACCTATATGTCGCCGGAACAGGCACGTGGAGATACAGTGGACCACCGCACGGACATCTGGTCTTTGGGAGTTGTTTTATATGAGATGTTTACCGGGAAGCTACCGTTCAAAGGAGATTCCGAACAGGCGGTAATATATTCCATTTTAGATGTCGAGCCCGAACTACTGAGAAATCTTCGAAAAGACATCCCGGCAGAATTGGAGCAGATTATCCTTAGAGCTTTATCAAAAGACAGGGAATCACGCTATAGCACTATAAGCGAATTACTCTCAGAATTAACCAAATATCGAACCGCTCTAATCCCACCGGCCTCAGTATGGGGCGACGCAAAACAAATCTTAAAACGAATCAAACAGCCAAAAATTGCTATCCCCGGTGCTCTCTTCATTCTTCTGGTTAGCTTCTTGATAATACAGCAGATTACCCATGGCAAAAAGGTCCGATGGGCGAGGGAACATGCAATTCCTACCCTTGACAAACTCGCAGAAGAAAGTAATTGGAGCGCAGCGTTCTCACTGGCGAAGGAGGCAGACCAATATATTCCGAATGATTCCATGTTAGTCCGTCTGTGGTCACGCTTTTCAAGGTTCGTAAGTATAAAATCGGAGCCACCGGGAGCAGAGATCTACCGAAAAGAGTATGCCGCTTTCGATGAAGTTTGGGAATACTTAGGCCAAACACCAATTGATAGTCTCCGATTTCCCTTTGGATTCTCCCAAGTAAGATTAGTCAAAGAAGGGTACCGCACATGCACTGCTGCGATTTATTCTTCGGAGATCAGCGAAATGTTGTTCAGAATGGATGTTGAGGGAACAGTTCCGGATGATGTGGTGCGGGTGCCGGGCGGCACATTTTCCCTTACAATACCGGGCCTGGATCATCTGCAAGCAGTACAGCTGAGTGATTACCTGATCGATAAGTACGAGGTCACCAACAAGGAATTCATGCAGTTTGTGGCCAGTGGCGGATATGAAAAGAGGGAATACTGGAAGAACGCCTTCGTGAAAGATGGACGGATCCTTTCCTGGGAAGAGGCCATGGCTGAGTTCGAGGATAAAACAGGGAGACCAGGACCGGCTACCTGGGAAGTAGGTGACTATCCTGCTGGCCAGGATGATTATCCTGTTACAGGAGTCAGTTGGTACGAGGCAGCAGCATATGCTGAATTTGCCGGGAAGAGTCTACCGACAATATTTCACTGGAATCGTGCAGCCAAGACAAACGCAAGCTCATTTATAATTCCGCTCAGTAATTTTGACGATCGTGGTCCGGCCGGGGCTGGGAGTTACAAAGGCATTAATGGCTTTGACACCTACGATATGGCTGGTAATGCGCGTGAATGGTGTTGGAATGAAAGTGGGGGTCAGCGATATATATTGGGAGGCGGGTGGAACGATCAACCATATGCATTCAATGATGCGTTTGCCCAGCCTCCTTTTGATCGTTCGCATACCAATGGGTTTCGCTGTATAAAGCTCCTTGAAACCTCTGATTCCTTCGAGGATCTCACCAGACCCATTGAGCTTCCTTTTCGCGATTTTCTGAAGGAAGAAGTTGTTTCTGATCAAACGTTCAACATTTACCTGAGTATGTATGCCTATGACAAGACAGACCTTCATGCGGAGATCGAATCAGTTGATGATCACTCTGAGGATTGGATAAGAGAGAAGGTCTCTTTTGATGCTGCTTATGGGAGTGAACGTGTTATAGCCTACCTCTTCTTGCCAAAAGTCGGCAAGCCCCCGTATCAAACCGTTGTTTACTTTCCAGGCTCTAATGCGATTCACGACCGAAGCAGCAAGTCACTACCAACTCGACAAATAGATTTTATAG
>CBDVBL010000237.1:0-4178 GCA_965372205.1 uncultured bacterium | reverse complement strand
AGGGCGCCTATAAATAAGCGCCCTCGTACGTAAGATCGGGAAACGGCCTTATTTCAAAAATACCATCTTTCCGGTAACGTTATGTCCACCGCTTTCTATTCGATAGAAATATACCGATGAACCGGGTTTGCCGAACTCTTTCAGGTCGAAGACGACCTCACTTGTCCCTGCAGGATAAAGCCCATTGGCCAGCCCTCCTATTTCCCTGCCCAGTATATCGTAAACGGTGATCTTCACGTGCTCGGTTTTCTGCAATTGGAAAGAGATAACCGCGCTGGAGTTGAAAGGATTGGGATAGCTCCTGGCTATGATGAAATTGCCGGGCAGCTGTCCATCCGGCAAATCTTCCACCGCAGTGGGCCCCTGCCAGAGGCCCGACGTATCTCCCGGCTCGCGCCAGAACTCTCCGTTTATCTCATAGACTATTATCATCGGCCAGCCGTCCATGCAGCCTTCCATCAAGCCGCCCACGACAACGATGGTATCGCCATCATCCGGTCTGGATGCACCATTACCCGGATCATACCAGGGCGCGCCGAAATTCAGATGATAATCTTCTTCCTGATCGTAATCCTCATCGAGGAAATACATATCCATGTGAGGCATATCGTCAACCATTGCGAGCCCGCTTACCTCGACCAGATCGACCGAATCGGGATGAGGGCAATCGCCACCATGTCCGCCATGCCCACCATGACCGTCGCCGGGCTCACGCCAGAAAAGGCCGTTGATTTCATAGATTACCACTGGCTGCGGTTGGCTATAGCCCATAATCCCGCCGACGATCCAGACGGAGTCGCCATTTGCCGGCCGCTCGGCACCGCTACCAGGATCATACCAGGGCGGGCCGAACATCATCCGGTAATCTGCGGTATCGTCGTCATCGGTATCGAGGTAGTAGTGGGTCATAAACGAATCTTCCTCTACAATCGACCAGCCGGAGAGCTCGACTATTTCGAGACTGTCCCCGTGCATACCGCCGCCGCCGTGGCCACCCATCTCCAGAACAAATTCAATCTCTGTATTCTGACCCGGCTCAACCGTTATTTCCTCGGAATCATGACCATACCCCATCAATGAGGCTATGGCCGTATAGTCGCCTTCGGTAACGTCATCTATGAAGAACGTCCCATCGTCGCCCGATTCACCATAGTAATTGTCGCCGTGATGATGGTGCCCGTGCCCCCCACCTCCATGCCAGCCGTCTTCGGTCAAATGAATATAGGCATTAGCGACCGGATCGCCGTCAGTATCGAAGACCACGCCTGAAACCGATCCGGTTCCCTGCGAAAGAGCCGATGACGCCAGGATCATAATCGTCACACCAACCAAAACCACGCTTCTCATTCTCTTACTCCTTTCAAAGTTGTTTACTCGCGGATGCTTAGCCTTTTATGTGTTCCATAGGCATCCTTTCACTTGCATCTCAGCATCTACCCATTGCTTCCTACTTGTGGTCACATTGTTCAATAGCCTCTTATCTCTCAGTACTTTCGATAACCTTCGGCAGACGCCATCCCCGGATGATAGAGTAGATGGCAGGGATGATGATCAAAGTCAGCAAGGTCGAGGAGATCAATCCTCCAACCATGGGAGCGGCGATCCGCCTCATCACCTCAGAACCGGTGCCGTGACCGATCATGATGGGGAATAAGCCTATCATGGTAGTAGCAACAGTCATCAGCTTCGGACGGACCCTTCCCACGGCGCCTTCGAGGATTGCATTATTCATATCGCCTTTCGTATTCAACCGGGATTCAGATCTGTAGCGTTTTATCGCTTCATCGAGATAAACAAGCATGACGACGCCGGTCTCGGCGGCCAACCCGGCTAAGGCGATAAACCCCACAAACACCGCAACAGAGGTGTTGTAATCGGCCAGATAAAGCCACCAGATCCCGCCTACCAATGCGAATGGCAGAGCCAACATGACTATCAGGCTCTCGGTCATGTTCTTAAAGTGGAAGAAGAGTAACAGGAAAATAACGATTATTGCCAGGGGAATGACTATCTTAAACTTCTTCGCCGCGGCCTGCATATATTCGAACTGGCCGCTCCAGACGATCGAATATTTCGGCGGCAGCGTAATTTCCTCGCTGATCGCCTTTCGAGCATTCTTCACATAGGTGCCGACATCGATACCGCGAATGTCCACGTAGACCCAGGCGGTCTTGCGGGCGTTTTCGGATTTGATTCCCGCCGGCCCTTTGTGAATCGATATATCGGCCAATTGCGAGAGTGGAATCTGCGCGCCGGTGGGAGTCGGCACCAGAACCCGTTTCAAAGCCTCGATATTGTCGCGGTATTCCCGGCTATATCGAAGATTAACCGGGTAGCGTTCCAGACCCTCGACTGTATATGTTATATTCATGCCGCCCACGGCTGACATAAATATATCTTGCACATCCCCAATCGTCAGTCCGTAGCGAGCGATCTCGTCGCGCCTGATCTCAAAATCGATATAGTTCCCCCCCACCACGCGCTCGGAATAAACCGAGAGCGTTCCTTTGACTCTCCTTATGGCCGATTCGATTCTTTCGCCTATGGCGCTTAAGCTGTCTAAGTTATCTCCCATGATCTTTATCCCCACAGGCGTCTTGATGCCGGTGGCCAGCATGTCTATTCTGGTTTTTATGGGCATGGTCCAGGCGTTAGTCAGACCGGGGAACTGGATAGCCCGGTCAAGTTCCTCAACCAGCTTATCGGGGGTCATTCCCTCGCGCCACTGATCCTCCGGTTTGAGCATGATAGTGGTTTCAATCATGGTAAGCGGCGCCGGATCGGTGGCCGTTTCAGCGCGCCCGATCTTTCCGAATACCCTCTCAACCTCCGGGAATGATTTGATAATTCTATCGGTCTGCTGGAGCAATTCCCTGGCTTTGGTGATAGATATGCCCGGTAGAGTTGTAGGCATATACAAAAGATCGCCTTCGTATAAGGGAGGCATGAACTCGGAACCGAGATTAAGCATTGGATAGAGTGTTATCAACAATATCCCCAGCGCAGCCGCGATGGTCCACCACCTGTAGCGTAGAACCAGTTTGGCGATCGGCATGTAGAGCATGATGAAGAATCGCGAGACCGGATTATCTTTTTCCGCTCTGATCCTGCCCTTAATAAATATCGTCATCAACACCGGAATGACCGTGACTGCCAGTATCGCCGAGGCCGCCATGGCGAACGTTTTGGTGTAAGCCAGAGGCTTGAAAAGCCGTCCCGATTGCTCGCCCAGAACGAAGACAGGCAGAAATGATACTGTAATTATCAAAATTGAATAAAACAGGGCCGGCCCGACCTCTTTGGCAGCGTCAAGTATGATTTGGGAATGTTCTTTTTTCCCTCTATCGCGTTCAAGGTGCTTGTGGGCATTTTCCACCATCACCACGGCCGCATCGACCATGACGCCGACCGCTATGGCGATACCGCCCAGTGACATAATATTGGCGTTCATGCCGAGGTAGTTCATCACAAACAGGGAGATGAGAATGCCCGCAGGCAACGTGAATATGGCTACGAATGCCGAGCGGAGGTGCAGAAGGAAAATGATACATATAAGAGCAACAACGATCATTTCTTCGATCAGTTTCTCGCGCAGGTTGACGATGGCCGATTTTATCAGTTTCGAACGGTCGTAAACCGGCTTGATAACGATGCCCTCGGGTATGCTGCCCGATTCCTCCAACTCCTTTATTCTATTCTTGACCCGGTCTATAACCTTTAGAGAGTTTTCGCCGAAACGCATGACCACAATACCACCTACCGCCTCGCCTTCACCATCGAGTTCAGCCAATCCGCGTCTGAGTTCCGGACCGAAATGGATATCGGCCACCTGGCTCAGAAGAATGGGAGTGCCGTCTGGTGATGCCCCGATGGCGACGCGGCGCAGATCGTCCAGGCTCTCTATGTAACCCAGCCCGCGAACCATAAACTCAGTCTCGGCCATTTCCAGAAGTCTGCCGCCGACGTCATTGTTCGAACGCATGATGGCGTGCTTGACCTTAGATAGAGAAATACCAAAAGCGAGCAGCTTGTTGGGGTCGACCTCTACCTGATACTGCTTCACGAAACCGCCGATCGAAGCCACCTCGGAGACTCCGGCAATCGCGATCAGTTCGTATTTCAAAAACCAATCCTGGAGGCTGCGAAGGTCGGCCAAATCGTACTGTCCGCTGGTGTCC
>CBDVBL010000236.1:0-4192 GCA_965372205.1 uncultured bacterium | reverse complement strand
ATGGGACATCCTCTCGGCCAGACCGGCCTTGGCCACAGCCGAAGCCGAATCTCCACCGCCGACAATGGTGATACAGCCTCTATCAGTAGCCTCCGCCAGGATTCTTGCGAGCTCGAATGTCCCGGTGGCAAAGGGTTTTCTCTCAAATATGCCCATGGGGCCATTCCAGACAACAGTCCCCGTAGACTGAATTATGCTTTTAAAGCGCTCGACAGTTCGTGGACCGATATCAACTCCGAACATGTCCTTTCTTATACCCGCCGCGACGACCGTTTCTGATAAAGGAGGATCGACGTCGAGATCAGGGGTCACAACGATATCTATCGGCAGAACAAGATTGACCTTGCGATGTTCTGCCAGCATCATGATGTTGCTTGCCTCGCTTACCTTATTTTCTTCCAGTAGAGAATTACCTATTTCATATCCTTTGGCTTTGAAAAAGGTGAACGCCATACCGCCGCCAATCAAGAGATCGTCCACCTTCTCAAGCAGGTTCGAGATCACGTCTATTTTGCCGGAGATTTTAGCGCCTCCCAGAATGGCGACAAAAGGCCTTGCGGGGTCCTCGAGCGCCATACCGAGATAATCGAGCTCCTTTTTCATTAAATAGCCCGCCGCCGATGATTCGATAAATCGGGTGATGCCCTCCGTTGAAGCATGGGCCCTATGCGCGGTACCGAAAGCATCATTTATATAAACGTCGCCTAATCTGGCAAGAGCCCGGGCGAATTCTGGATCGTTTTTTTCTTCCCCCTTATGAAATCTAAGATTCTCCAGAAGGATTATCTCACCTTCCGATAGTCCGGCAACGCTCTTTTCGGCGGCTTCTCCGATGCAATCCTCGGAGAAATGGACTTTTCGCCCCATAAGCTGAGATAGCCTCTCCGCGACCGGCTTTAAACTTAAGCCGGATTTGATTTCCCCCCCCGGGCGACCGAGATGCGACATCAATATAGCCCTGGCACCGGATGATATTATTTTTTGTATGGTTGGTATGGCGGCAGTTATGCGAGTATCATCCGCTACTTTTCCATTTTCAAGGGGAACGTTAAAATCAACTCTGGTTAAGACTCTTTTTCGTGCTATGTCAACATCATCTATCGTCAGTTTCTCCACGCATCCTCCTTAGTAGCATGAGAGAATATTACTAGGGATCGAAATCAACAATAACAGGGGCGGACCTCGGCGATTCCAATTCTCCCTGTGTCTTGGCAGTTACGGCGTAAAAGTAGATTCCCGCATCGGCGGGAGCATCGGTAGCGCCGGTATCATATACGGTTTGAATTATCTCCAGATTCTCGGGATTTGCGCCCCTGTAAACATCATATTCGGAAGCGCCCGCAACCTGCTGCCAATCCAATTGCACATAACTTCCAACGTCTCCGCCGGTCAATCCTGAGGGCGCATCGAGAATCCCGGAGAAATAGACATGAGCGTAATCAGATAAATCCGATACCATATCGGGAGCCGACAAGGCCTGTATTTTGTAATAATAATGGCCCTCAGTGGATGGCCAATCGTATGCGTTTAAAATCTCGACGGTATCGACAGGGATATATTCGCCAATCGAGCTACTGGCCCGATAGATTATAAAATAATAATCCTGGTCTTCGGTCTCCCATGATATCCAAACCCTGTACAGGTAATCATCGGCCTGCACGTCATGCGGGGGCAAGGGCCTGGCTGTAAATAGGGTATAAGCATAGAAGCTGAATTGAGAAACATGGCCGAGATCGTCGAAAGCTCTCACCTTGTAGAAATACACGCCTTCCGACTGCGGGACATCATTGAACACGCTTTCCGTTGCTTCCCCTATATCGATATAAGGGCCGCCCGACGAGGGCGATCTGTAAACGATATAACCGTCGGCGTCAGCCACACTATCCCATGAGACGATTACAAAGGTACCGTAATTTTCCGCAACCACATTTTCGGGACGCATCAGATTATCGCTAAATGATACGCCGGCGGGCGAGGACAGAGGACCTTCCACACCATCAACAGTCTCTGTGGAAACCTTATACTCGTAATTCCCGGCCCCCGGGGGGGTGTCTTCGTAATTCAGATAGCTTGCGGAGAGACGGGCTATCTGATGGTACGTCTGGCCATCGTCGGATCTATAGAGAATATATGCGCCGGTCCAGAATACTTCACTCCAGCCAATCTCCACATACAATCCCATATCAGTGGCAATTACCTGGTCAGGAGGATCGAGTCGACCATCGAAATATGCCCCCACTATCGATGAGGGTTCCGATTCAAGGCCATTGGGCCCGACGATCGTAACTCGATAACTGTAGTATTGATGAATATTCGGGAAATCCTCATAGTGAAGAGAAGACGTGCTATCCATTATGATAAAATCACCGCCTTCTTCAGTGGAGCGGTAAATGATGTAATATCCGACGTCGCCTCCAGACAGCCATGTCAGGTAGAAGTTCGAGCCTCGATCTATTAGAGTCAAACCCGAGGGAGGATCATAGCGTCCGTCGTATTCCACTATTACCGATGATGAAGGCTCTGATTCTGTCGCCAGGGCGGAAACTGCGGTCACATAATAATAGTAAGTCTCGTAGGTTTCGGGAACATCAGAGTACCAGGATTGGGATGTAGAATCAATGACCTGCCATGATTCCGGCGTAGAAATTGCTCGATAAACCTTATAATAAGCCGCGTTGGATTTATCCGTCCAGCTTAATGCAACATGAGTGATCTGGTCGGATGCTTGAAAGCCCGTAGGAGGCTTGATTGTAGCTGTGAATTCTACTTCAGCATCATTCGACGGGTCGGATTCGATATCATCAAAGACCCCGGTGATTCGATAGGCATAAGCACCGACAGTCGGGGGAGTGTCCATCATGAGGATAGTACCGGACGAGCCAGAAGCCTCACCCACAAGCTGGAAATTATCTTCACCTGAAATAGTGCGATATACATGATAATCGTCTGTGTGGTATGCGCTTTCCCATGTGAGTAGAACGGCAGCATCATCGTCTATGGCAAGGAGATTTGCCGGAACCGGGTCCTTAAGATCAACATTCACAACCACTTCCGAGCCGGGCAGAACAGTAACAGGATACCGCGCGGTATGGAGGAATTCTCCATCAAGGATCTTATCATATTCGATCTTATACTGTCCGGGGAGAAGTTCCATTCGATAATCGCCATCGGCAAAGGTTTCCGCCATACTTAATTGACCTGGCGGTTTTGGCGATCCTCCGCCGGAATAGGTGTAAGCCGATACGGTTATTGTAACACCTGCCTGACCTACACCCTCCGCCGTAACTTGCCCGCCTATGAATCCATTGATCTGCTGAACCGGGCTTTTGTCATCGGAACAGCTTGCGCAAAAGAACGCGCTGAAAACTACCAGAAATATGATCGCTTTCCGGGCCATATTCCCCTCCCCGGACAAAATTCAGTTTTATCCTAATCGACCTGGCGATCCCGTCGCCTAAGCCGCCATCCTCTTCAACATATCGATCATGCGGCAGGAAAATCCCCATTCGTTGTCATACCATGAGAAGACCTTAACCATATTCCCGCCGGTGACCATCGTGGAAAGAGCATCAAATATAGAGGAATGAGGATTACCGACAATATCTACCGAAACTATCGGGTCCTCCGTGTATTGGAGTACCCCCTTCATGGGGCCTTCGGCCGCCTTCTGCATGGCAGAATTGACCAATTTCACCGAGGCCTCGGTCTCCAGATTGGCAACGAGATCCACGAGGGAACCTACCGGAGTCGGCACGCGAACAGCTACCCCATCGAGTCTGCCTTTCATCTCAGGCATAACCTCCGAGATGGCCTTGGCTGCACCTGTGGTGGTCGGGATCATAGATAATGCCGCGGATCTTGCTCTTCTGAGATCTTTGTGAGGCAGATCGAGAATCCTCTGATCACTGGTGTAGGCGTGAATGGTCGTCATGAAAGCTCGAACAATCCCGAAGGTGTCATGTAATACTTTAACTACCGGCGCTAAGCAGTTGGTAGTGCAGGAGCCTATGGAAATGATTATATGTTTCTTTGCATCGAACTGATCGAAGTTAACACCCTGTACGAACGTCCCGTCATGTCCCTTTGCCGGGGCTGATATCAGAACCTTTTTGGCGCCAGCCTGGAGGTGCTTACCAGCTGCTTCTCTGGATCTGAAAAGGCCGGTGGATTCCACTACTACATCGACCCCGAG
>CBDVBL010000235.1:0-4198 GCA_965372205.1 uncultured bacterium | reverse complement strand
GTATCGCCCCCCTGAGGGCGAACCTGTTGGTGGTGGCGATCATTGCTACCCTGTCACGGCCGTATTTCTCATAGACAAATTCTAATACGTCGTCGCGACTTTTCCAGCAGAGATCGAGATCTATGTCGGGCGGATCTGTGCGGCCCTCGTTGAGAAACCGCTGAAAATAAAGATCGTGCTCGATGGGGCAGACCTCGGTTATACCCAGACAGTATGACACTATCGACGATGCCGCCGAGCCGCGCCCGACACAGGGGATACTGTTTCGTTTGCAGAAATCAATAATATCCCGAACGATCAGAAAATAGTCTACAAATCCGCTGCGCTCTATGACGTTGAGCTCGTATTCCAGCCGTGAGATCGCCTCTCCGGTTAATTTTCGATACCGATCCTGAAGCCCGGCGAAGGCTAGTTCGTGGAGAAGGCGGTTGTTCGTTTTGCCGCTTTTGTTATCATAGGTCGGGAAATTCGACCGCCCCACGGGCAGTTCGACGTTGCATTTCTCAGCAATCTCCATAGTCGCAGCGATAGATTCCGGGACTTCAGAAAATAATTTTGCGAAATCGTTTTTCCCGCGGAAATATGCCTGTGGGTTTTCGGTTTTATCATTATCCAACTGGTCTACGGGCACTATCTCACCGATCGCCCGCAGGACACGATGAGTCGAATAATCCTCGGGATCGAGAAATGCTAACGGGTTGGCCGCCACCGGTGTTACTCGAAACTTCCGTGTTTCCCGCATCGTCTTTTGCAGACCTATGCGGCTTCGCAGATCGCCGAAATTAACCAGCCCTAAATAAAGATCATCCGAGAATATCTCTTTAAGGATATCGAGATTGCTGGTTTCGAATGCTACGGCCACCAGTCCACCATAGTGAAGAGCTATATCCTCTATTGATGGCAACTTTTCATGGAGCTTCTCGATTGTCGACAGGCAGCAGAGATTTCCATATCCCCCAAAATCCCTGGCGAGAAACATCAGCTTTCCCGCTTCGGTCTCCATTTCCAGACCCATGATCGGTTTTATATTATATTCCTGCGCCTTGCAATAAAACTCGATTGCTCCGTGAAGTCCTCCGAGGTCCGCTATCCCCACCGCTTCCATTCCCTGGCGGGCGGCCCGTTCCAGGAGCACGTCAATTGTACACACGCCGTGCAGGAATGCGTAACTACTGCGACAACGAAGGGGTACGAAGTTCGTAGCCATCGACCACCTCACGAAAGTTTTCGCCTAACGCCATCGTTCGCCCCGTAAATACGGCGTGGTATCCCAGGCTGGCGCGCACCTTGTCGAGACTGCGCGCCAGATCGAACGGTCGTTCATCTTCGAAGAACCTTATTTGACGAAACGCGGGGGAGAGGCTCATGGCGCTTATCCCCAAGTGCCGGACGCCGACCTTGCGCGTGTAGATCTTATCGAAAAGGGCGATTACGTAAGGATAGATTTCGCCCTCGGAGTCCGACGGGAAACGCATCGTCCTAACATCGTCTGACGATGAATAGTCCACATAGCGAAGCTTGACGGCGATCTTGCCTGCCACCAGTTCGTGCTCCCGAAGCTTCTGGCAAACGCGCTCAAGCAGGTAGTACAGCGTCCCCTCCAGAAAGCCCCGGTCCACCGAATCGGCATTGAAGGTCGTCTCGCGGCTGATGGTCTTCGGCCGGGAGATCGGTTTTACTGGGCGGTTATCTACACCGTGGGCATAATCGTGCCATTCCGAGCCACGAATCCCGAATAGCTCTACCAGCACCGGACGCGGTACCTTGCAGAGATCTCCCGCCATATGGACACCGAGCTCTGCCAGCAGCCTTTCGGTTTTATATCCCACATTCGGCAGTTCTCTTACCGGCATCGACTGCAGCATGGCATGTGCCCGCCTGCCGCTTATCACGGTCAGGCCGTCCGGCTTTCTCATATTACATGCGATCTTGGCGAACATCTTGGATATAGAAATTCCTATCGAACAACGCAGGCTCAGCCTCTCCCATATCTCGTTCTTTAACAGCACACCGAGCTCCCGGATCGAACCGAACCTGCTGCCACAACCGGTCAGGTCGAGATAGGCCTCGTCCATGGAGACCGGTTCAACCAAAGGGGTATATTCATCGAAAATCTCCTGGACCTTTCTCCAGTAATCGAGATAGATCTTTATATCGCCCTTAACAAATACCGCCTGCGGCAGACGGCGGTACGCCTCCGACAGCGATACCCCGAAGCCTACGCCCAGACGCCTGGCCTCGTATGAAGCGCAGATAACGATCCCTCGGGTGCCGGGCTCTCCACCCACTATCACCGGCTTACCGGTTAAATCCGGATTCAGTGCCTGCTCCACCGATGCTAGAAAAGCGTTCATATCCACCAGGGCGATTATTCTGTCATTGACTATCCGACCCCTATTCATACCTTTTGAATATACTGCACAAATGTATAGTCGTCAAGTAAAAAACTATATCTTTTTAGTAAGCTCAGTGATTGATACCTTTGCTGTAATACTTTAGATGACCACGTTATCTATCTAATATAAATAGGATTACGCTTAGCGAGAGTCTCGTGGAAAAGCTTTTCCCAGGGCGGCTGGCAACAGACCGTTGCAGTTCGTAATCTTCGAAAAGCTCATCTCCGAGCCCGTCGTCCGAATTGTATACGCGGCAGCCGATATAGATTTAAAGCTTGCAATAACGTCCCATGACCAAAAAGGAGGGGAAATGGAATATTCTTATGCACAGAGCCCTGAAATACCGGCGATCTTCTGGCTCATAATGCTGGCCGCCTACGCCTATTTTGCCTTCAGCATTCAGATCATCGCCAACAAGACCGGCACACCGAACAGCTGGATGGCCTGGGTGCCGATTTTGAACGTTGTTCTTCTCTGCAATATCGGCGACAAACCGGTCTGGTGGATAGTGTTGATGTTCATTCCGCTGGTGAATCTCGTCATAACCGTCATGCTCTGGATGGCGGTTTCGGAGGCGCGCGGGAAATCACCCTGGGTGGGAGTACTGATGATCCTGCCGTTTTTGAATCTAATCGTGCCGGGCTATCTGGCCTTTTCCGAGTAAGAATTAAAATAAATGAATCGGCCGCAGTCGGCGCTGTCGACTGCGGTTTTTATATGCCGGAGGGCCGGCAGGTCTTCACCAATTATCTTGACTGCCTGATTGCTCGTCGATATATTTCCATAGCAAACATTCGGATTCAAGCGGGCGTAATTCAGTGGTAGAATGTCAGCTTCCCAAGCTGGACGTCGTGGGTTCGACCCCCATCGCCCGCTATGGCTTTTACATCAACAACTTAGGTTTCAGATTCATCCTCATTATTGTGTAAGGCTGATGCTCAGTTAGCATTAAAATCCTTATCTATCGTGTTTCTTGCGATAGTCCTGCAATGCCAGGGCTATGACTTCGCTAAGACTCTGCCGCTGGCTCCTGGCCCAGTCATATAGCTCAAAATCGACCGGTTTGATGTAAATGTTTATCTTGGTCGCCCGAACCTTTTTTGATCCTTTTCTTGGCAATCTCAGCTTCCTTTATTGAAGGTTACTCTTCTCGATTTTCGTTTCCGATCTAATAATACGATATTCCTTATGCCCTATCAATCGCCAAAAGGGCCTGATCCTCGAACCATGCCCCCAAGTCATACCTTTAGTCATTTGCCTCGAATTGGCGGCTTAGAATGAAATCTACGGCCTTCTGGGCGCATCCTGCGGCCTGGATCACGAATCTCTTATCCGATCTCAGGGAACGCAGCCAGCCCGCAATATAAGCTGCACTATTGTCTATTGTCTGATTCTCGATCCCGACATGGCCGCATAACATGGCCGCCCCCATCTCGGCGCATAGCTCTTCTTTTGAATAATCATGGTTACCGTACGCATTCAGGCCAGCCAGGGTTTTACGATTCAACCTGGATTTATGCCCGGTCGAATGCGTTAACTCGTGGAAATAAGTCGAATAATAAGCCGATTCCGACTCAAATAGCTTTCTTTTCGGCATATTGACAGTATCCCTTATCGGCGAATAATATGCCCGGTTCTCGATCTCTTGACAATCCGGCTTGTTCGGCATATTTTCAATTAGCTTGTCGGCTTCTTGGTTTGCCTGGAAGTCGTCTAAAGTAGGGGATTCGGCTATTGTGTCTGAATAGTCGATCCCCTCTGTTTGTTCGATATTGAATACCGTATAATACCTTAGTATCGGG
>CBDVBL010000234.1:0-4206 GCA_965372205.1 uncultured bacterium | reverse complement strand
AGTGCTGAGGATCGAACTGGAGCTTGACGGCGAGACGGTTATCGATGCCCGCCCCTTAATAGGCTATCTTCATACCGGTATCGAGAAAAACATGGAGGCCAAGACCTACACCCAGGCCCTGACCATGACCGATAGAATGGATTATCTCGCCCCCATGTCCAATAACCTGGTTTACGTCGGCGCCATCGAGAAGCTTATGGAGATAGAGGTTCCGCCAAGAGCGGAATATGTCCGCGTGATAATGACCGAGTTAACCCGTCTTGCCTCTCACCTTGTATGGCTCGGCACCCACGCCATCGACATGGGCGCTATGTCGATGCTTCTGTATTGCTTCAGGGAGCGCGAGAAGGTCGTCCAGATGTACGAATTCGTCTCCGGTGTCAGAATGATGTCGTCATATTTCCGGGTTGGAGGTCTTGCCAATGATATTCCTGCCGGTTTCGATAAGAGGGTAAAAGATATTCTCGATACTTTCCCGGCAAAGATAAACGAATACGAGGGGCTCTTGACGAATAACAAGATCTGGCGCAACCGAACTATTGGAGTGGGAACAATCTCCGCCGAGGATGCTATCGATGCGGGGCTTTCAGGACCAAACCTCAGAGGCAGTGGGGTTGCCTGGGATATAAGGAAATCAAATCCCTACTCATATTACGATAAATTCGAGTTTGATATTCCGACGGGAAAGAATTGCGATGTTTACGACCGGTACCTGGTTCGACTTGAGGAAATGAGGCAATCCTTGCGTATCGTAGGTCAGGCGGTCGATGGTATTCCGGAGGGGCCGCATGTTACCAGCGACAGGAAGATCGCCTTACCGCCAAAGGAAGAGGTGCTTAAAGGGATGGAACAGTTGATCCATCATTTTAAGATCGTGGTTCATGGCTTCCAGCCGCCGCCCGGTGACGTTTATTTCGCTATAGAATCGCCTAAAGGCGAGATTGGATGCTATATCGTATCCGACGGCACCAAAAAGCCCTATCGGGTCCATTTCAGACCTCCTTCATTCGTCAATATTTCTGCTCTACCGAAGCTAGTTAGAGGCAGGATGGTGGCCGATGTGGTTGCCTGTATCGGATCTCTTGATATCGTACTTGGCGAGATCGACAGGTAAATAAGAGGATTATTTTGAACAGCACATCTGATATTCTTCTGAGCGACAAATCAACAAAAGAGATAAGACATCTTAAGGACTTTTATCCGGAGCGGAAATCGGCAGTTCTGATGGTGCTGCACGTTATTTTCGACCAGTGTGGCTATATAGATTCGGATGCCGTGAAGGAGGCTGCCGGGATCATGGGATTGCCGGTTATGGATTTTGAACAGGCGGCCAGCTTCTACACTATGTTTCCTGCTGAGAAAGTGGGCAGATACAATATCCAGGTTTGCCGGACGATTTCATGCATGCTCCGCGGTTCCGAAGAATTAGTCGAAATTCTAAAAGAAAAGCTCAATATCGAGATCGGCGGGATCACCGAGGACGGGCTTTTTTCTCTTACCGAGGTCGAATGTCTCGGATCCTGCGGTACGTCACCCATGATGCAAATTAATAATACCTATTATGAGAATTTAACGCGTGCCGGGGTTGAAAAGATTCTCGAAGACCTCAGAAATGAGGCAAGAAATGATTGAATTCGAAAAGATACTTTTCAAGAATATCGATTTTCCAGGGCAGGATGATATTGAAACCTATATAAAGAATGGCGGCTATACGGCTTTTGAAAAAGCCATGAATACTATGAAGCCCGAGGATGTAGTCGAGGAGGTTCTCAAATCAGGCCTGCGAGGGCGGGGAGGCGCTGGTTTTCCCGCTGGAAGAAAATGGTCTTTCCTGCCGAAGAACGGCAAGAAGCCGATATACCTTTGCGTCAACGCCGATGAATCGGAGCCGGGCACCTTTAAGGATCGCGAACTTATGGAAAAAGAGCCGCACATGGTGATCGAGGGCGCATTGATAACTGCATACGCGATAAAATGCAAAATGGCATTCATATATATCAGGGGGGAATTTGCCTATGCCGCTCGTCAATTGGAAAAGGCTATCGGGGAAGCCAGGCAAAAAGGATTTATCGGCAGGAATATATTTGGCAAGGGCGTTGATATAGAAATAATCGTCCATCGCGGCGGCGGGGCCTATATCTGCGGGGAGGAAACAGCCTTGATGACATCTCTCGAGGGTAATCAGGGATATCCCCGCGTCAAACCGCCTTTTCCCGCGATCTCCGGCCTCTATAATTGCCCGACTATCATAAATAATGTCGAGACCTTGTGTAACGTCCCGCATATCATCAATAGAGGTGGAGCGTGGTTCGCATCCATAGGCACTCCGAAATCGACGGGCACCAAGATTTTTTGTTTATCCGGCCATGTAAACAAGCCGGGCAATTATGAATTGCCGATGGGTGTGCCTTTGCGTGAATTGATATATGAGTATGGCGGCGGCATCAAGGACGGGCGCAATCTCAAAGCTGTTATCCCCGGCGGTTCATCGGTTCCGGTGCTGACGTCTAACAAGGTCGATGTCCGCATGGATTTCGAGTCGCTGGAAGAGGCTGGCACGATGCTTGGTTCGGCTGGAGTGATCGTGATGGATGAGACCGTCTGCATGGTGAAAGCGGCGCTCAATATGGCCCGGTTCTATCAACACGAATCGTGCGGACAATGCACGCCCTGCAGGCAGGGGACATACTGGATGTTACGAATTCTGGATCGCATTGAGAATGGCAATGGAAGAATGGAAGACCTCGATTTGCTTCTGGATATCTGCTCCAATATCGATGGCAACACGATCTGCCCGCTCGGTGACGCCGCTACTCCGCCCGTCCGATCGACGTTACAGAATTTCAGGGAAGAATATGAATATCATATTACTCATAAGGAATGCTTAACGAGCATGAACTCGAGGTTTGAGTAAGAATGTCTGAGAATATATCGGTAACAATAGACGGGAAAATAGTTGATGCGCCTCCCGGTACGCTCATAATAGAGGCGGCCAAGAGGATCGGCATCGAGATCCCGACATTCTGTTACGATGATCGCCTAAAACCGGTCGGCGCTTGCAGGATGTGCCTGGTCGAGGTGGAGAAGATGCCGAAGCTCATCGCATCGTGTGCCACACCGATCGCTCCCGATATGATCGTGCATACGGAATCGGAGAGGATCGTAAAAGCCCGCAAAGGCGTTCTGGAATTCCTGCTTATAAACCACCCTCTCGATTGTCCAACCTGCGACAAGGGAGGAGAATGTCCATTGCAGGATAATACGTATCTTTATGGGCCTCCCGTTTCCCGATATAATGAAAACAAAATCAGGTTTATAGAAGAGGACATCAATCAAAGATTCGACGATATACCGCTGGGTCCGGAGATTCTATTATGTCGCAACCGCTGTATCATGTGCTATAAGTGCGTGCGAATTGTCCGGGATCTTGCGGGGGAGGCGGATCTGGGCGTTTTTCAGAGGGGAGCCTTCGCAAACATTAGTGTTTTGCAGGAGGTTGCCTTCGCCGATGAATTCTCCGGCAACACGGTGGAATACTGCCCGGTTGGGGCGCTGACTTCTCGCTCATTCCGATATAAGGTCCGGGACTGGCTTCTGAAAAAGGCGCCATCGGTCTGCAACCTTTGCTCCGACGGGTGTAATATGACTATAGAATGGTCAAAGGGCGAGGTATTTCGTCATATGGCCAGAATGAATCCCGATGTCGACGACGGCTGGCTCTGCGATCGTGGCCGCTACAGCTTCGATATCGCCAGTTCGGAAGAAAGAATTACTCAGCCTCATATCCGCCGCGGGAGCACGCTCGAGCCCTGCAGCTGGGATGAAGCATTGGCGCTGGTAACCAGGCATCTTGAGAGGATCATAGAGGAGAACAGGGGTTCGGAGGTAGCAGCTATAGGATCGCCCATGTTATCTAATGAAGAGGCGTACTCGATCAGGCACTTCTTCGGCGATACGGTCAAATCGGCAAATATAGAGTTCCAGACCGATACGGCTCAGCCTGTAGAACCGGAACTGCTCGACATCATCGGTCTGGACGGCACTATACACGATCTTGAAAACGATTCGTTTTTTCTTTTCGTGGGATGCGATCCGGCCGTTGAACATCCGGTTATGTCATTGAGAATAAGAAAAGCGATCTCCCGGAAGAAGGCGAGGGCTGTTTTTGTAGGTTCATATGAAAATTGACTGGGGTATTTTTCTGTT
>CBDVBL010000233.1:0-4252 GCA_965372205.1 uncultured bacterium | reverse complement strand
CGGAAACGATCTTATCTTAATCAAATCATCGGCCAGCCGTTGTTCACCGAATTCATTCCGGCCGGCGTCCATAGCTTCTGTCACCCCGTCGGTATACATCACAAGCATATCTCCGGGTTCGATTCCCGTCATGCCGATCTCGTAGGTGGCATCGGAAAATGCCCCCAGCAGCAGCCCGCCCGTGGACAGGAATTCCACCTGTCCGTCGCCACGGATCAGGAGAGGATAATTGTGTCCGGCGTTGCAATAATGTACTTTCCAGCTGCTGTCATCCAATTCGATATAGAAGCAGGTGGCGAAACGGTCCTGAGCGGTGGATTCGCTTATGAATAGATTGACCGAGGCCATCATTTCGTTTACTCTTTTGCCAAATCTGACCTCGCTTTGCATCATGGCCTGCATCCTGGCTATCAGTAGCGCAGCCGGTACGCCCTTGCCCGAAGCGTCGGCGATAGCTACACCGGTTCTGCCGTCGCCAAGCGGAATGAAATCATAGTAATCGCCACCAACCTGTCGGGATGGTTCTATAAAAGCGGCGAAATCGAAATTTGCAAGAGCCGGCAGCGATCGCGGTAGCAGGCCCATCTGTATCTGCCTGGCAACAGCCAGCTCCTCCTCGAGTCTTTGTTTCTCCAGCGATTCACGATATAATTCGGCGTTTTCCATCGCCACCACTATCTGATTGGCCAGGATCGCCAGGAATGTCAAATCCTCCGAGCTATAACGGAAACCCGCGACCTTGCCCGAAAGGAGAAGAATCCCCGAGACTTGATCCTGCCGCACCAGCGGAACAACCACTTTCGTCCCGATTTCCGCAAATTTACCCCCCAAGCAACTGGCATCGATATTCCCCGAAAGCTCCTCTACGAAAACCGGAGCCCTCTTCTTCAGCAGATAGCTATATATTGAATCTTCCATCTTGATCGGGTCCTCCTGGCCGCCGCCCGCGGCCAGCCTGAAATGCCGCCCGTCGCCGGCAAAACAAACCTCGACGTTCTCAATGAACATCTCCCGTCTGAGCAAATCCGCCACCGTTGCGGCCAGCTTATCGCCGTGGAATATTGTCAGAATCTCCCGCGAAAATGTCTCCAAAAGCTGGCTGTAATCACCCCGCGAGCGTATGAATATACGTCTCACAAAATCGTCGACCTGAGTATAGATAGGCTGGAAGAAGAAAAGCATAACAATTATAATGAGAATATTCAATATCTGCGAATCCCGCCCCAGCAGACTCTGAGCAAACGATCCTACCTGCAAAACCACCAGAAGATATCCACCTACTACGATGGCGGTTGTGATCGTATAGACCAGCGACCGCCGCGCAATTAGGCCCAGATCAAGAAACTGGTACCTGACTATGGCCCAGGCGATGCTCCCGGGACCGACGATTAATCCCAGAGTCACCATGGCGTTCCGCACGGGGTCGGATAGCACAAAGGAAAATATCGTTGGTATTATAAATCCTACAACATAGAGACCCACGCCTATTCCAATCCCGTAGATGATCACTCTGACTTGCTGTTTTAAGCGAGGATTCTCGATCTTTCTAAAAGCAGTATAGAGAAGGATTATAGAGAATATTACATAAATGATGTTTATTATGGAGAAAAAGCGGGTGTGGAAAAGAAGCAAAAATCCAAAAAACGCCGCCGCGACCTTGAGGATATTCAAAATGAGGTTCAAGAGGGTCCCCAGGATGGGAATAGTCGACTCGAAGCTCAGAAACTCCAGAGCTTTATCCGGATCAGCCAGAAAAACCACCATCAGGAAGTGTAGCACGTGAGGCAGGAATGCCATTTGAAGCAATCTCTTACGATTGAAGTAGAATGATTGCGGCTCCGGAAATATAGCAGCGAAATAGAGAAGCGATGGGAAAAACAATTCCCATATCACAAAACTGTTCTCAAACCATAGGGGGATACCGGTCACTCCCTGCAGAACCGATCTGTAAAAGGCCGTAGCTAACGGAGCTATACCAGCCAGGGAAAACATCATGGCCGCGACTCGATTAAGACGGTTTTTCGGATTCTCGCGGAGTATCATACCGGCCAGCATGATAAGTGTCAGCCCGGAAACCAGATAAACTAACGATATTAATTGCGCCAGATTCAATTTGAAAAAACCTTAATTTAGCTAATCCTGAACCTTTCTGGTAATAGTATTGAAGGGCTTTCTGCCCCTATCAATATACCTTTTACTCAGGCAACTCGTCAAGAACCTGCTTCATATGCTGCCGGTACGTCCGGAATGCCTGCCGTCCACCGGCGGTCAGACTTAATAAGGTTCGGGGGATCTTTCCCACGAACTCCTTTACAATTTTCACATAACCCGCTGCCTCGAGTTTACTCAGATGCGAGGACAGGTTTCCCCTCGTCAAGCCGGTCTGACGCTCCAGGAAAAGGAAGTCGGCGCTTTCGATTACGTAAAGATGGGCAAGAATCAAAAGTCGGGAAGGCTCATGGATTATCCGGTCTAAATCGGTCAGCGGCTTAACATTACCATTTTCTTCCTCATTGGCTATCAACTGCGGCCTCCCTGGAATGTAAAGCGATAAGCTTGCCGCTCAATTCTCTTCAAATCAACTGTGGATTCCATCGGACACCCCTTTCCCGGGTTTGGGATATTTGCCGATGAAGCGAATAAGCAATACAAAACCAACCAGAGTCATAGTTATTCCTATGACAGTGAAGTGAAATGTCGGTCGAAACTCGAGAACATGACCGATAACGAAAATTACCAATATCAATGCAGCGTAAATAAAAACTCTCCTGATTCCGTAGAGAAAACCCACAACTCCAGCGATTAGTGAAAGTACAGCTCCGAAAGGAATCAGAGCCAGGCTCTTGAGCCATCGCTGCCAGCCCGAATTGCCTGTATAGGCGAAAAAAACAATGCCACCAAGGACGGCTGTCAAGGTCAGGAGTAATACGAGCGCAGATATGTTTTTTCTTATCTTCACTTCTCTTGCCGGTGATAACTTGACATACCCGAGGCGCGGTAGAGTTATCAATTTTTTCAATCCCGGAATGATGACTATCCCGAGTGCGGGAATTAAGGCCGTAATGGCCATGTTATTGTAGATCACACCCACGGCCATCCCAATAAACGATAGCCCGATAAACAAATCCCAGATTCCGTCCTGATAGAAGGATAGATATGCTTTTCTCTCGATCTGCCTCAGGTCGATCTTATCATTCATCTTTTGCCCCTTTGTATCCAGTGTGTCTTACATATCGGTTTGCCCTACAAACCAATTTACGATAACATTATAAAAAAGTTTCATAAAGTCAAGGAATTCTCTCAAAATATCAAATATTCTTCGGCCTCTCAAATCAATATAACGTGTAACCTGCTTATCAATAAAGGGATAGCTCAATATGCTGTTAAGCCTACAGGCTGTAAAAGCTTGATAGTTACAGGATGGGGTCGCTGATCAGGCGATCTTCTTAACTATGCTGATTTCGGTCCCGCCCGTTGGAAGAGTTTTATATTTGAAGTCATCCATCAGGGATTTGACTATGAATATTCCCCTGCCGATCTCTTTGAGAAGGTTTTCCTCCGCTAAGGGATCGGGAATATCCTCCGGATCGAAGCCTTCGCCTTCGTCGGTAACCGTGGCTTCGATCTCTCCATCACCGTAACGCAAAGTCAATATTACTTTCTTATCCTCGTGTTTTTTATTGCCGTGGTTAATGGCATTATTAACAAGCTCTGTAATGGCGATAGCCAGGTCAGCGACGGTATTTTCCGCCACCCCGCGTACACGGAGCCAGTCTTCGAGGAATTCATCCACATCGCAGACTTTGTCTGGAGAACTGGGAATCGTTATTGTATCGTGATCCCTCTCTGCGCCGGCCATTATTTCTCCTCAAAGAGATTTAACAATAAGAAGAGCGGGGCTTCAATGAACTACTTGTCATCAAGAAGTTCGATGAAAGAGTTAACTTTCTAAAGCAAATGTAGAGGAGGGTCATGAGAAGCTCTTCACAGCTTCGTCAACCTCATCGAAGTTCTCAAACACCGTAATAAGCTTGGTTATGGTCAGAAGCGATTCTATTTTGTCCGTCACCCTGGCCAGCTTCAGTTCCCCGCCATTATTGCGTAACGTGGTTAATCCGGATATCAATATTCCCAGACCGGTTGAGTTCATCCACTCCACTTTGGAAAGGTCAATAACGACGTTCTTTCTACCCTGCCCGATCAACTCATGAAGATGATCGTGCAGGATTGTAGCGTCCGGACCGCCCATTAT
>CBDVBL010000232.1:0-4268 GCA_965372205.1 uncultured bacterium | reverse complement strand
GGCACTTCTCTATGCAATAGTTACATCGGCCTATACGTTTATCGTGATGGCTATCCTGTGGGGCCGATGCATTCCCATGCTGTTTGATCCCGCCGCCGATTTTGTGAACTTCGGAATTCCGATGATTCTATATGATCCGAAGGCAAGTTTCATCGGCTGGCTGGTGCTAATGATTTTCATATCGCCTTTGTTGCAGCTTCTGACGACGGTGTTCGGAGCGTATATAGTAGTGGTTCGAACGAATATTAATCAAGGTGATCTGTTATGATCCTCAATATATCATTGATAACAGGCATCGTCTCCCCCTCCTCGGTATTATCCAAAATCGCAAGGCATACGCCGTAATCGGGCAGGTATAAACAACCGGCTGCGTATCCAACGGGGTTGCCGCCGTGCCCCCAAACGGTCAGATTGTTGAAAAGCTCAGGGCTAAACCAGCACACTCCCAATCCGTAGCCGTAAACAAGCGGTTCGCCCGGTGTCGGAACATGGAAATCCATCATCTGATTATAGTAATCTGGGCTTAATACCACCTGATCGCGATACATCGCCTTTGCCCATCGGGCGAAATCCTCGGCGTTCGCGAATACACCACCGCCTATGGCGGAGTAAAACGCAGTCTGCGGAATGTTTGAGAAATCGTCATAATCGCCGTCCCCGTCGAGATCGAACCAGCCATTGGCAACCGTTCCGGTGGGGCTCTCCTCCACGGCGGTGAACATGCCGTCGAGGCCGTGTGGCGCCAATAGACGGCTGCGGTATTGGGCGGAGATATCGTCGTCGGTCGCCTCTCTTATAATCAGCCGAAGCAGCATATAGCCGGTGCTCGAATAATGCCAATCCGTGCCCTTGGGGAAATACGGCGCTAATATATAATTGTTTAATACCTCTTCTATAGTCCAGGTTCTATAGAGATCGGCGAATACGTCGGTCCACAGGTTCGGATTTTCAACTAGATCAAAAATGCCGCCCGTATGGTTCAAAAGCTGGCGGAGAGTAATTGTGCTGTCGATATTGGGGTAACTCGGCAGCCACTCGAACAGTGAATCCTCAAGCGTAAGAACCCCCTCTTCCGCAAATTGAAGAATGGTGGCAGCCGTAAAGGTCTTGGTAGCGCTCCCCACGCTGAAAAGCATATCGGGTGTTATGGGAGTTGTTTCGTGGGATATCCCGCTTACGCCGATCCACGTCTCCCCATCGGGCAAAATAACAGCGAGTGAAACGCCCTTGCCGCCGTATGTGGTGATGGCGTTATCCAGGGCGGCTTGCAGCTGTTCCGCAAGTGTCAGTTCCGGCCCGGTGGTAGAATCCTTTGAGCACGAGACCACGCATACTACGGGCAGTAAAAGAGTCAGGATTAACAATATAGCTTTCCGTGTCATAATTTTATTCTCCTTAGAACAGATCCATAATCTAAAAGATTGTTCAAGTCAAGCAAAGGGCCAACAATTAACCTGACTGATATATAAGCATACGGATTTATTCCGTGTAGGTTTCGCGGCTATAAGTTCTTCGTATGCATCGGGATCTTGTAAACTTGGATCCTGGGAGATTTCAAGCGGGTATGTCGAAACATTTACGGTTTTGACGCCAGGATTAGTGCTGTTGTCGAAAGAGCAAGCCTTTCGACCCGCAATCTATTATTGAGCGGTAGCATGGTTTGCCGCTGTCAGCTTAGCGGCTTGTTAGTTGTTCTATGCTACCGTCATCCGGTATACTACTATAAAAACAAAGGCCAGGCCGGCCAGCAACACGATATGGTAAATTGTTCCTAACCATTTTTGTTTCGGAAATTCTTTAAGGCACCCCTTATAAAGGGATCTACTTTCAGCAAAAAAACCGTTCTCATAGAAACCTAGCGCATCCTCTATAGAGACAATTAGATAGCGAATCGATGTTCTCGCCTTATCTCGCTTATGCGTATAAACTCCACCGAAAACAGTTAGGAGTATAGCGACCATTATCAAAGGAATCCCTAGGTGCCCGGGAACTTTAGCGACATTGGATATAAATGTTATGCCAGCAGCAAAAATACCCAACAGTATAGTGACCAGATTCTGTTGGCTGCCTTCGAGGTCGAGTAACTCTCGTGAATGCTTCTTATATGCCTCAAGCAATATACTGACTTTATCTTGATCATTCAGTTGCATTTTTACCTCCATAATGCACGCATGTAATCCGGTTTCAAAGAAACCCGACAATCCAAAAATCCTCTTTGCTGTTAAGTCGTGGTGTAAGCTCGAATTTGAGGTAATCTAATAATTGTGAAATATGGTGTCAAGAGGATTTTCCCCAATTTGCTTCCGTCGACTCTGGAATCCTCTCTCATCACCCTGATTTGATTCCTGGGCATACTCCGGATGTTCTGGAGACAGTTTTGACTTGATTACACAAAGAGCATCTCTTAACATTTGCTTTAAATGTCCCGGATGTTCTGAAGATGTACACTGAAATCCAGCAATTAACGGAAAAGTAATCAAATGGCGGAAAGCAACAATACTAATGGATCAAAGCGGCGTTTTCTCTGGATACTGGGAGGATTGGGTTTCGGCTGGATAAGCGCCGGAATATATCCGGTTTATAAATATCTCAGTCCCCAGGCAGTACCCGATCCCTTCGGGGAGGATGGCAGAGCGCTGGTGGAAAGAGTAACATCTGCTGAAGTAATCAAGCCGGGTATGGGGAAAAATGGCGCCTACGGCGGACGTGGATTGATTTTATTTCGCAACCAGAACGGAATATTAAAGGCGTTCGATTCAAAATGCACGCATGCCGGCTGTAATGTCGAGTTTCAGGGAGATAAAATTTTCTGCCACTGCCATGGCGGAACTTATAATCTGGAGGGGAAAAATATTGCCGGTCCTCCTCCACGGCCCTTGAAAGAACTGGGTGTGCTCGAGGAAGACGGCCTCCTTTACGTTTACCGCCTGGGAAAGAAAAAGGGTGTTGAGGTTCGCTCATGACATATTATCCAATCCCGCCTGATGCCGAGTCCATATTACGTGATCAAAGCAAACTTTCCGGGAAAGTAAGCCGCTACATTCTAAGACGCTATCCCGTGTGGCCGATGATCGATCATCTCGCCAACAAGGTGGTGCCTGTTCATAAACACTCGGTGTGGTACAATATTGGCGGCATAGCCCTTTTCTTTTTCGCCGTCCAGATCATAACCGGCGTTCTGCTTATGGTATATTATCGCCCCGGCCTGCCATGGGGTTCCATACAGCGCATTGTCATGGAGGTACCGTTTGGCAACATGATCAGAAGCGTTCATCACTGGAGCGCCAATTTGATGGTATTTACGCTGTTTGTTCATATGTTTAGCACCTTCGTCATGAAAGCTTACCGTCCTCCCCGGGACTTCACATGGTTGTCCGGCGCCGTTATGATGGGAATGATCCTGTTATTCGGTTTTTCCGGCTATCTACTGCCCTGGGACGATTTAAGTTTCTTCGCCACCCGGGTCGGCATGTCTGAAATTGAGAAGGCACCCTTGATCGGCATGTGGCTGGCAGATCTTGCCCGGGGCGGCACTGATGTTACTATCGATACTATTGGAAGGTTCTATGTACTGCATGTTATGGTTCTGCCTTTATTAGTCCTTACAGCAATCGGCGTTCATTTGTTCTTTATTCAGATTCAGGGTGTCAGCGAACCGGATTCGTTTGCCGCGCTTCCTGAAAACAGGAAACGTTATAGTAAATATTTTACAGAATTTATTTTTGCTGAAATTCCGGTCTGGCTGTTTTTAGGGGCGCTTTTAGTCGCGCTTTCGGCGGCTTTTCCCCGGGAATTGATGCCCGAGGCCGATCCTTTCTCGTCGGCTCCGGAGGGCATCAAGCCGGAATGGTACTTTCTGGCCCAATATCAACTTTTAAAATTCTTTCCGGGAAAGCTCGAGATGATAGGTTTGATTTTATTGTCACTATTACCGCTGGGAATCCTGGTAGTGCCGTTTATCGATAGAGCGATCCCTGCCGACTCCCGGGGAAGGCTGGTTACCAGGATTGGCATCATAGCGTTACTTGGATTGATTGTCTACACTCTCTGGGGTTGGCTATCATGATTTTTTCTATGGCGATTATTCATGAGAGTTGCGGATGAATTACCCCGTCTGGGATATTCCGTTTCTCGGCAGCGGGCTTGTAGTTGCGATCATCGCAATCATTCATATTCTGATATCACATTTAGCCATCGGCGGTGGAGCGTTTCTATTCGTGGCCGAACTCTGGTCAAACCGTCAACCTAACGGCGGGAAAATCAGGGAG
>CBDVBL010000231.1:0-4287 GCA_965372205.1 uncultured bacterium | reverse complement strand
CAACGACATTTTGAAATAACTGCCTAGCATTTTCGTATTCGCCGAGTTGCTGTTTGATAATCGCCATTTTATAAATATCATCCGGGGCAAGAATATCCCCGTCAGGTTCAACAGGAAACAGCCTGCCGGCAGTTATCTTCAAACCGGCGGCCGAATAATAATCAAGCAGGTTACTGCGGACCCGGATGGCATTTGGCCCATCAGGGAATTTCTGCAAATATTCCTTTAAATACAAGGACGATCTTGTTCCCAAGGGAGCTGTTATTCCCAGAAGATATAATGTCGTCTCATCGCCGGGCCGCCTGTCGAATTCATCCAGCAATAAATGGTATGCCGATTCAAAATCGCCCGAATCGAATAGAGTATCCAATTCCGGGTTATAGGCGATGAGAACGGTATGCATAAGAAGAGGCAAAAGGAAAGAATGCATCATACAAATGTTCCCAGGCCGCCGCATTGCGGACAGGATGGCAGAGGTTTCCGGACTGATTTGCCGCATTTATTACAATTAAGGTTTTCATAGAGAAGATCCGCCTTATCGGCCATGCGGGAGAGTATCTCAAGCCCCTCTTCCACCCTATCTGTGTCTGCCAGCAATTTCGCCAGTCGCATGGCGGCTGCTGGATTGGCTGTTTCAGAGTCGAAAACAGAGCGAAGCAGGTTCTCGGCGGTGGCCGTTTCACCTTTCTTTTCGAGGATTCCCGCCAGGGCAATCCTGGCCGGAATATTGGATGGATCGCTGTTGAGAACGCCGTGATAGATATCCTCAACCTCGCTGAATCTTCCCAGACTGAAGAATGTCTCCTCGACCAGGGGAAATCCGAGGTACGCATTACGGGGGGCATTCTCGCACAGTTTTTTAAGAAATTCGAGGCCATCCTCCACCCGGTTTTCCTCAAGGTAACTTTCTGCAGCATACAGGTATGAGAAGGGATTGTTTTGATCCAGAGAGGCGGCTTCCCTGTAAGCCAGGCGGGCTTTATGATATTGTTCTTTTTCATGTAATTCACGGCCGACCATGATTTTTATGTTAGCCATGGTCGAGCCTTTCTTCAGCCCTCTTTTCTTGGAGATGCTCCGATACAGCTCTTCGGCATCGCGCCAGCTCTCACTCCTCAAGTACAACTCAAGAAGTCGATCTTCGGCCCAATCCCGCTGATCTCCGTCTTTTATCATCTGCTGTAATATCTCTCCGGCTTTATCGGTGGTATCAGCCTCGATATAATCCATCACCAAACTCTGGTTGACCTCGGACCGGAGTTCCGGCGGTACCTTTCGGCGCAGCGTCAGTTCGCGGTGTATCTGCAGCGCCTTATCAATCATTCCCTTATCTCTAAAAAGATCCCCCATTTTGAGATAGGCATCGACATTATCCGTATCTTTCTCTACCGCCTGTCGGAATTTCACAAAAGCCGTCTTGTGGTCTCCCGCGATCATAGAGCGCAAGCCATGAATATAGGCATCGATTGCAGAACCTTCGGCTCTAAAACGACGTCGCCTTATGGCCACAGCGGTCGCGGCAGCGGTCAGCAGGACCAGAATTACGATCCACCAATAAGAAGTCATGTTTCATTATCCCGCGAATCGCCGGCCATATCCTGCGGCGCAATCTCTTCCAACGGCAAATTGCGAAGCGCCTTTATTTCCTCCACAAGCTGCCTGTTTTTACGCTTCAGATCCGAAACCTCGCCGGTGATCTTAAAATACTGAAAAATAGAAACGAAAAACCAGAAGATTACACCGAACGCAAATGCAACATAGATCACCAGGATCAGGCGAACGGACTCAAACTGATAGTTCATTGCCCGCACGGTCGTCGTCTCCGCAGCATTCTGGAATGAAAAGTACATGAAAGCCAATAATATGGCTGCAGCGAGAGCGTATTTTATTATCCACATAAATCCCTCCGATTCGTCACAGAATCATAACGAATTTTCAGATTCCAGTCAATAAAAACCTCTCGAGGATTTTCCCGAGTATTTTCATTGAAGATTCTTTTTTAATTATATAATTAAATGCGCCACTCATGATATGCGAGCCATCTGGATGCAGACACGAAAGCGCCAGCCCGGCAGGACCTTTGCATTAGAAGGTGTCGCGGATTAGAGCAATATGCGGATTTTTCATCAATGTCAGATTTACCGGAGATTCCCCATATAATTTAAGATTATGATCTCCATTCAAAAGAAAGTAAACCAACCAACGCCACCAGGGATCAGAAATATCGTAACCGCTTTCCAGTCAGACTTCCAAGCCATCCTTATTCGGCGGCGCCGGAAATGACTTCCGGCGAAAGTTCAAAAGATAGGATCATAGATTGAAATTCGTCGACATTATTCTCGTAGAATTCCCGCTCGCAATAACCCTGAAATACATAGATTAAGTTTTCCTTCTTTATAAGGTAGATCTCGTGAACTTCGTGATCAGAAATATACTCCCGTCGTTCGTCGCCGAGGCCGCTGCGGTCGGGAATGACCAGCACGCGCTTATAGTTCCGCTTGGCGAAGAACTGCAATGCCGGGACAGAGTTGATCAGAACCTCGCCGGAAATGATAAATTCGCTATCTCTCAACAGGCCCATTTTGCTGATTACCTTATTATCCGATCTATGTTCTATAAGACTTTTCTTAATCAAGGCCTCGAAATCGTCTGCGGAGCCACTGAATTCCTGAACATATATCATCGCCCTCGGGATTGTGTATGCGCCGCCGTAAGTTTCAACGTATGGATTCACGAGATAATTTTTCTTCTGCATGAAAAGCCGTTCGACGCTCGGTTCTTTTAAGTTTTTTGCCTTCCAGTTATCCGGCACCGTAATCTGCCAGCCATATTTCAGATCGGTAGCGATACCATCCTCTACCTTTGCGGTTTTATTCTTCTTGGCCTGCGCTACCGCGGCAACGAAAGATATTAGCAGTAAAACACAAAGCGCCTTTTTAAACATCAGATCCTCCTTCCGATATCACCACTTTTATTACCTGTTGACACCCGATTTTGTTGCATCTATTTGGGTCGGATTATCCGTTGAAACAACCTCCAATAAGACACAGAAGACACCACCAGCATTATGACAGTCAGGATCACAGCAGGCGATTTCAGAAAATCCACCTGGAATAAATAGATCAGGATGCAAACGGCGATTATCCCGACCGTCACCTTGCCGAGAGCGTTTGAGATCGGCACATCCGAGTCTTTTCGAATCAACAAAAAACCCGCTATCAGAATAAGGATATCCCTTAAAACGAGCAGAATGACCAGCATAAGCGGAAAGCCTCTCATGAACACCAGAACCAATCCTATAGCCGCCACGCAGAGCTTGTCGGCCAGTGGATCGAGGATTTTGCCGGCATCGGAGACGACATCCCATTTGCGGGCAAGATAGCCATCGAAATAGTCGCTCAGGATCATGGTAACTGTAATCAGGACGACCGCCGTCATATCGTCATACGCCAGAGAATAGGTAAACGGAATAATCAAAAAGATTCTCAGTCCGGACATCAAATTTGGAATAAATCTATACATCGATTCCATGCTATCCTTGCTTATGGCGCCGGGAGTATTTCAGCATTTCTCGGGCTCCAGCTATGGCGCTTTTCGTAATGGAATCACCTGAGAGAAGCGAGGCCACTTCCTCTACCCTTTCTTCAGGCCCGAGTTTTTTTATTCTGGTCACCGACCGCCCCCCGATCCTCTGTTTATAAACACTGTAATGGTGATCGGCGGATGACGCTATCTGTTGCAGATGCGTTATACAGATCACCTGATGGTTCCCCGACAGCGCTTTTAACTGATAAGCGACCCTGGCGGCGGTCTCGCCGGAGATACCGACATCGATCTCGTCGAATATCTCGCAGCCGCCGGTTTTACCTGCCAGGAGAGCATTTTTGAGGGCCAGCATCACCCTGGAAATCTCGCCGCCCGAGGCTATCCTTGCCAATGGTTTGATTCCCTCACCGGGATTGGCGCAAAACTGAAACTCGATTACGTCGAAACCCGATGCATCTCCCGCAAGCTGCCGGTTATCAAGATTGTATAGCCCCTGGCTATCTTCAACATTTGAGATCTCAACCACGAACTGCGCCTTCGGCATTCCCACGGATACGAGGTTTTCACAGACCAGGTTTTCCAAACGGCTTCTGGCTTTCTTTCTGGCTCTGGATATATCGGCTGCCAACCGGTTCAACTCAAGAAGAGTATTATGGAGATCTTCTTTGAGTTTCCCGGGATCCCGTGCCTTATCATTTAATTCCGCGAGTCTAATCCTCGAATCTGATGCATACTGCAGGA
>CBDVBL010000230.1:0-4291 GCA_965372205.1 uncultured bacterium | reverse complement strand
CCTGACGTCGATGTTGGTCAGCAACGAGTAAGTACTTTTATCGTCATAGAGAACGACTATAGCGAATCACAGAATTACGGGAATCGGCCGCTGGATGCTGTTAAGGTGACCGCCGCCCATGAATTCTTCCACGCAGTTCAATATGGCTACGATGCCCTGGAGTTTGATTTTGATGACCCGAATGTTCGGACGACTTATAAACCCTGGTGGCTGGAGGCCTCGGCCACCTGGATGGAAGATGTAATCTATGACGATATAAATGATTATATCGCTTATCTCCCTTTCTTTTATGGATATTCATGGATGGGTCTGGGATCTTTCTCATATAATTATGGAAATCCCCGTGCTTATCATCCTTACGCGTCCTGCGTCTGGCCGATCTACCTGACAGAGAAATATGGCGCCGGGATTATAAAAGAGATCTGGGAAGATTGCGGGGCTATTGCCGGATATAATACGCTTCATGCTACCAATGACGCCTTGCTTTCCCGATCGTCGTCATTATCGACCGCCTTTCTTGAATTCTCGATCTGGAATTTTCATACCGGGGATTTTGCAGATCCGGCAAACTTCTTCAGCGAGGGAAGCCTGTTCCCGGAAATGGATACAGCCACTTTTGTCGGCCAGCTTGTAGAGTATCCGCGAAACTTAGGCAATGTTTTGAGCCCGCCCGAGCATCTGGGAGCTAACTTTATAGTAATTCAATCAGGTTTTGAGCCAGGCGGCGTGCAGGTAAACTTCGACGGCCAGGATTTATCCAATGCCTCCTGGCATGTCGCTATACTCGGCCATCTTCAGGGGGAAAGCGAATGGATCGATATGCTCGTTGAAGGGAACACCGGCGACGGTTCCGAGGAATGGCGAGACGGGAATTTTTTCGATCATGTTGTGGTAATTCCGACCGTTTCAGGGCTGGCACCCTTATATACTCAGTTTACTTATAGCGGCCGGGTTTCGTATGATCCTACACTCGTCGGCGACGAGGATCCTAATCCCGATTTTAAATTGCTGACGGCTTATCCTTCACCGTTCATTATAAGCAGTGAGACCTCCTTCATGAGAATCCCGTATTCGCTTGATCAGCGCTATTCCAAAATCCAGCTGGGAATTTGGATTTACGACGCGTCCGGTGGCACGGTGGCCGAGATACCCAAAACCGACATACCATCCTCCAGCCCCGGCTTGCATCATAGCGGCGCACTCTGGTATGGAAAGAACGATGACGGCGAGTACGTTGCATCAGGTATTTACATAGTCCATATGGAGGCCGAGGGAAAATCGTCGACAACCAAGATTGCAGTCGTAAACAATTTCGAATAGCCATGGCTCGGGGAGCAGTTAGACAGCCCGACATGGGCGATTTAGCCAGAGTGGCCGTATTCGCCGCCCTGGCCTTCGGCGTCAACGCCCCCTTTCTGGCGATACCGAACGTGGAGACGTTCAGCTTGGCCCTTTTCCTCTCGGGCCTTTTTCTGGGAAAAGCCAGCGGTGTTGCCACGGCGGCGATTGCAGGCCTCATATTCATATTTTTTAACCCTAATGGCCCCCAGCCGGTGCTGCTGGTTGGCATGGCGCAGCTTTTCGGATTCCTCCTGTTTGGATTCGCGGGAGGAGTTCTAAGGCCGCTTTTATTAAAGAAGGGAAATACCATCAGGTCGACTTTAATTCTGATTTCAGCGGGCGCCCTGTTGACATTGTGGTATGATCTTTCAACGAATCTCGTTTTCGCCGCGCTATTTGGCCCGTTCTGGCCGGTATTAATCGGCGGGATTAGCTTCAGTTTGATACATCTGGTTAGCAATACAGTAATGTTCGGATTAGCAGGAGCGATCGTTCATAAGATTTGGAGAAGAATAGAATATATTATGCCGCCGTTGGCTGGCTGATTATATCATTTTCATCCCCGGCACATGCTCAGGAATCAGAGCCGGATACCCTGAATAGATCTGATATTACGATTTCGGATTCGACCCGGCAGCCCGATATGCAGGCCTTACCCGATTCTGCAACAACGGGAGAAAAAGACACATCCAAAAAAGGATTGGATTTGAAGCGGGGTCGCGATTTCGACAAGCCGGACGTAATTCCCGATTCAATCACCGGTGAACCGATCGAAGAGCCTATTGGAAGATCCATTTATGATGAAAGGGTATATCTCTCCAGGGGTATCGGTGATGAGATAACTAATCAATCGAAACTTCTTGTTGTTACTCCGGGTATGACGGGCTCGCCGCATATACCGGTTGAATATCTGAATGTGGCGGGCACGGCGATAACCATCAATGGGCTGCCGTTTGTCTATAACGGTATCTATCGTCCCTATCTGATCGGGACCGATCTTAACGTTATTCCCTGGGAGATTATCAATAGCGTTCGGATGAGAAACGGCGCCATGGACTTATCCCTGGGCGCCCCCCCGAATAACCTCAATAGATCCGATGTGGAGCTGGCACGCGGGCCTTATGGTTATGATAGCCCCCGCTGGAGATTTTTCCGGCCGTTCAGCCAGAACACATATGCTTACTTCACTCTGGGTTTTAAGAAATCGAGGGGCTATTTATTCAATACTGATTATGATGGTTATCATGTTACGGGCGGCCTGAAGAAAAGTATCCTCGGAGGGAAAGCCGAGATGGATCTCTGGAAACATCGCGCCAGGACAGGCTTGATCTCGTTTGATGATTTGGTGGAACGGCTTTCTCGTCAGAGCCGCGGTATTGACAGGGCCGAGTTACGTTTCAGGAGGAATCTGATTTCACCATTGGAATTATCCATTGCGGGGCTGTTTCAGCGAAGCGCTCAGACGGTCGGCGGCTATGTAGGCGAGGTAAAGATCAAGCATGATGTCGGCGGGGGAAAAGGATCTATTTCTTATGAGCATTCGGATAATCATGTCGTCCTAGGCGCCGCTTATTACAATACCCGGCTGTATGGATTGTCGGGCCGGCAACCATCGGTTAACATTTTTGAATATTTCGCCGGGATCGAAGGCCGCCGGGGTGAATTCGGATATATCGCGAATATGGCCTACGAGTGGAACGGAACAGATCATGGCGCCGTTTTGCCGGAGGTCAGGGCGTCGTATCGAACAAGCCGGCACGCAATCCCTTTCGTATCATTCTCCAGGGACCGCAGATTCCCCGATCTGAACCTTCTTTATTTCGATGATCAGATAACGGGATTGGGCGCTGGCGAAACACTGGATTCGTATCGATTCATATCGAATTCCGGGCTTGCCATGCCGATAAATACGCACGCCTCCGCCGGAGCGGAGTTTGGATTCGAATCATTCGATGCACTCCTGATGATTTCATTGAAGAGAGTAGAAGACCAGATCCGGCTGGCGTATCAGATCGATTCCGCTGGCAACGTTGATGTGTCGCCCACTAATTTCGATGATGAATATATGGAAGTATATGGGAAGATCGAGGGCGCCCTCGGTCCCTTCTCCGGCGAGTTGTCAGGATCTTATAGAAAATGGCAGGATGAGCATTTCTCCGACGGTTTGGAGAAAGGGCCTGCCGCAATCGGATTCGGAAGGATATCGTCATTGCGACAGTTTTTTATCCCCGACCTGTATCTCGGGGGCTCGCTGGAGCTACGTGCCTCATCGAGACGGGATTATCGCTCGATCCTGGTCGGATACACTGACGGTTTTGTTGTGTTTTCGGGACGGCTGGAATTCCGCTATAAGGATTTCACTTTCTGGCTGAATGAGAATAATCTGCAAAACCTGAGATACTACTCGTTATGGCCGTTTCCGGAGGAACCTCGCGTTCTCTGGTGGGGGTTCAGGTGGAGATTCTTTGATTGACAACCTACCAGGAGATTACCATCCGCCGCCCCTTTTGATACTCGATATTCATCTTATCCAGCGCGTCTATCCGACCCAGAGTGGGAGGTATATCGTCGGTGACCGCAATTGCAAAGGCGGCTTTGATCTTTTTACGGCCGATTCTGGTCGCAAGCCGGTGAAGATAGACATACTTGCTGTGACCGGCCAGACCCGTGACCCGGTATTTTTTGCCCTCGCGGATGTCACCCACAATAAGTACACCCAGGCTCCTCGGAAGTACGGACAGATCGGCGCCGGTGTCAGCCAGAACGTCATCTATGGTAATCCAGTCGGATAAAAACTCTGAATAGATATCTATGCTCAATCTCGGACGGAGCACATTTTCGAATATATTCGATTCTTCCTTGGCGTACGGGATAGTCATCCTGGTGCTGCCCGGTTTCTTTTTTCTTGTTCGCCGGGAAACTCTTCTCTCAGACAATCAAAAACTCCTCG
>CBDVBL010000229.1:0-4306 GCA_965372205.1 uncultured bacterium | reverse complement strand
ATTAGGATAAGATAGATGCCCTGCAACGATATTACAGAGAAGATCCGGATAGTATTAGATCGAAATGACCGGCTCAAATCCTACAGACTTTTCAAAATAACCTGTGGAAGTGCGCTGGGAGCGGAATCGCTTCTTTCGGATAGCCTAACAGGGCTGAGCATCGATGATATCTTGCTGCCAGATAAAGTTACTTTTTATGGAACGAAAACATCGGGTGATCATATTGAAAAATTCCTCAATCTAAAGCACCTTTTAGCGATCCGGGCTGTGCTTTTGTCGTTCACAGGCAGGAATGCGGCAGGCGTTAATGATACCTGCACCATAGCAGGCGTCAGCTACGATGGGGACGACACCATAATCGATGCTGAAATCAATATAGGATTGATCACCGAACAGATCGAAGCATGCTCATATTGCAGGTCGGTGTGAGAATCGGTAAACAGTCCGTTTAGTACGCTTCCCCTCTGAACTCACCGTTACCCATAGGATATTATACCGATATCAGGAAACATGCCATATATGAAGCGAGACCTGATTGCCGATGTTAAGCTGTAATCATTTAATAAGTTGGGAACCTGCGCGGGAGTCCGGGCGTTAATCTGGCGAGTCCGGGAATGGCCTTTGATGATCTCAATGCCGTTCCATTGAGAGAGAAAAAAAAGTTGCGAGAGACAGCAGCGCTGAAAGGAGATAGCTTATGCAGGCTCTATACGATCAGGAAACCGTTCGTCCCATGTGGGAAGAACTTCAAAATATAGGCGTTCGTCCGGTCAAAACCGCAGACGAGGTCGATGAAGCATTGAGAAATAAGGGAACCACATTGATGGTGATTAACTCGGTATGCGGGTGCGCCGCGGGTCATGCCCGTCCCGGTATCGGCTTGGCCCTTCAGCACAAACGGATCCCCGATCATCTTATCACTGTTTTTGCCGGCGTCGATCGCGAGGCAACTCGGAGGGCCCGCGAATATATGCCCGATACGTCGCCCTCTTCGCCTTCCGTTGCCCTGTTCAGGGACGGTAAGTTGGCCTATATACTTCAAAGAAGCCAGATAGAGGTCATAGATGCCGAGGGTGTCTCAAGAAACCTGATCAGGGTATTTGATTATTATTGTTCGGCGGGCGGGCCGTCGGTACCAAGAGAAATATTCGAAAAGAACTTCGCGACTGTCGGGTAGAGTTCGACGATTCCGAGATCCCGGGGAAATTGAAAGCTCCCGTGGTCATCTATCTTCCATAAAAATAGTCGCTCGGGCGCCGGCCTGTTCTAAGATTCAGCTTGACGATTAGAAATCAGTGCCGATATTTGATATCGGCGAATAACCTTTCTTGCGCTCCTGAGGGGATTTTGAAAAAACAGGCTGGAAAAAAGACGGGTCCGATAGAATTTCCCGGATCAATGGATGGTCCAAAGTTTTATATCGAGACCTATGGCTGTCAGATGAACGAGTATGATTCGGAGCTGGTGAGATCGATCCTCAAAAAAGGCGGGTATAAAGAAGTCGAGGAACCGGAAAGCGCTGATGTGATTTTGCTGAACACCTGCTCGGTTCGAGAGCATGTACACAACCGGGTCCATGGCCGACTGCAACGGTTGCAGCATCTCAGGGTCGATAGACGGCTTATTATAGGGGTGCTGGGATGCATGGCCCAGAATCTAAAAATGGATCTACTGGAAAATTCTGTCTATGTCGATCTGGTAGCCGGGCCCGACAGCTATCGGAAGCTGCCTCGTTTGATCGGCGATGCGAGAGACGGTAATGGCAATGCTGCGGAAATCGATCTATCAGAATTCGAGACTTACGATGACATTTATCCGGAGCGGAGAGAGGGAGTTAACGCCTGGATTGCGGTTATGCGCGGTTGCGACAATTTCTGCACCTTTTGCGTGGTCCCTTATACGCGCGGGCGGGAGAGAAGCAGACCGCTGGAGAGTATCGTGGATGAAACCCATAAGCTGGTATCGGTCGGCTACACGCAGGTGACTCTGCTGGGACAGAACGTTAACTCCTACGATCATGATGGTCACTCGTTTACAGATCTCATAGCGGCGGCCGCTGAGGTTCCCGGTATCAAAAGAGTCAGGTTCACATCACCGCATCCCAAGGATTTTCCTGATGATCTACTGGATGTGATCCACGCTAATCCGCGGGTTTGCGAACATGTTCATCTTCCATTGCAGGCTGGCTCCGACAGGATCCTGGGATTGATGCGCAGAGGGTATACAGCGAGCGAATATGTAGAGCTGGCGGATCGAATAAGAGACACGATTCCGAAGGTTACATTGACAACTGACATTCTTCTGGGATTCCCCACTGAGACCAGGGAGGAGTTCGAGGAGACTCTTGCAGTAATGAGGAAGGTAAGATTCGATTCCGCCTACATTTTCAATTACTCTGAAAGACAGGGAACGGTTGCCAAACGGAGATGGAGCGATGATGTCCCGGCGGATGAGAAGAAATACCGGATCACACTGGCAAATGAATTGCAGAAAGAAATAAGCCTTGATCAGAATAAACGTCATATCGGCGAAACTCATGAGATCCTGGTTGAAGCTCCGAGCAAAAGAAACAAAAACGAATGGTATGGCCGTACCGACGGCAACAAGATGGCAATCTTTCGCAGAACGAATGAGGAAGCCGGCGATTATATAGAAGTCAGGATCACCGATACCGGCCCGAATACTCTGAAGAGCGAAATAGTGTCGCCCGCAAAATAGGCGGGACGATCAAGCCCGCCATCAGCATTATATTCAATATGTTCTCGATCCGTTTATATGCTAAGGGACGATTATTTTCGGGTTGCCCGATGGCATCTCATGCGGCAGGCTGCTAATTACGAAGCGGAGCTTGTTGGTCTCGACTCTCTGTAACTTATCCACGTATTTGATGTCGATTACCGCCTTATTGCCCATTCTCTCTCTGGCGGCGCGAAGCAGTTTCGCTTCGTCGCCTGGTGAGTATTCGGGAGCTCTTACGATTCTGAATTGGATCTTTCCGGGTTCGTCCTGGAATAACTGCGCTTCCCTGACGGTTGTAATTTCCTTGAATAAATGGTCCAGCCGTCCGATACGGGTGTCATCATCGAGGACAATATAATCTTCGATTCTGCCGTCGATCCGGTCGACTAACCTACCGGGCCAGCCGCAGGAGCATCTTTTTTCTTCGTTGGAGATAAATGCTATATCTCCGGTATCGTATCTCAACAAAGGGAAGGCGTAATTTGTGAAATTGGTTCCGAGTATTGAATATCGATTTCCCCCGATCGGAGCGAACTCCACTCCCGCGAAATCCTCGTCGACGTGAAGATTTCCGCGGGGGCATTCGGAGATGTTAGCCACGGCCTCGGCCAGACCGTAATGCTGGAATACCCTGGCGCCGAACGCCTTCTCGATAATTTCCTTCTGATGTAAGAGGAGAGATTCTGCGCCTGTTGTGATATGCTTGATCCGATCTGTCGCCTTGATTCCGGTCTCTATGATGAACGATGCCACCAGCGTCAGATGAGAGGGATAGCCATGAAGCCATTCGATCCCGGAGGCTTTTATCTGCTCTATATAGGCTGGCAGGTTTTCTTGCCTTAAATGATAACCGCTGAAAAAGATTTGTTTTCCCGGTCTGTCGTACCTCCAGTATGGGGGGCGACTTTGGTTGACAGGGACGAAAGTCTTGCCGCCGAATACTCCGCATGGTGTACCGAATTCGATTCCATGACGATTTCTAAATCGCCACCAGATTGCCCACTGGCGACGCTCCGCATCAAAGGTAATCGGAAAAACAAGCCCGCGGCCGGTGGTGCCACTGGTATGAGCAATTATTGTCTCTCTCTCGGAAAAAGCCCCGGACTTCAACGAGGGCAGGTTTCTCTGGACCTCATCTTTGGTGAGAATGGGAAGACGTTTCAAATCATCCAGGCCCGTAATGTCCTCCGGTTTGATCTTCAACTCGGCGAATTTAGTCTTGTAATAGGGAACTGTCCCGACGGCGTGCCTGACGAATTCCATTATCCGCGAATCTCGATACTGCATTATGGCAGATG
This sequence comes from uncultured bacterium, assembly GCA_965372205.1. GTDB lineage: Bacteria > Zixibacteria > MSB-5A5 > UBA10806 > UBA10806 > CBDVBL01. The sequence goes on along the minus strand of CBDVBL010000229.1, from coordinate 269 downwards.
CCGAATCCGTTCCTCTCAGCATATATTGTTTATGGATGTCGAAGAATCTCCTGTTATACCTTCGCCTTAGCAGTCTCCAGCCTCCGAGAGAACAAGCCATATTTTGAAGCCAGATCGGCAGTCTCGTGTAAATTTCCCGGTGGGCAGTCATGTCCTTTCAGTCCTTCGTCGAGGTTTCAAAATGGAACTTTGATTAGCCGCCAGTTGAGTGATCGACACAATTGACTTGAGATTTAGAACTTGCCCTAGGCTCCCCCATTTATTCTTGT
>CBDVBL010000228.1:0-4314 GCA_965372205.1 uncultured bacterium | reverse complement strand
GTATCGCGAAACCTATATATGGAAACGCGGTGCGCCCTCTTACCTTTATAAAAAAATTCTTATATGTATGCTTTATTCCGCCCCGGAAGTCAGGCGGATCATTTTTTCATCATTTTGGTAAATATGTTATGCCATTTATAATAATAGAATAATCCGGCCCATATGATTACCGGAATTATCTGGCCGTCTATGCGGATCAGCACCCGATCCGCATACCCGATCGCATGGTGCAGATATGCAGGATAGATAAAGTCGCCGCTTTTCCGACGCATGTTGAGACAGTAGTAATTGAAAATATAAACCACCAGCCTGAATACCTGGATGGGATACAATATCACCAGGCCGAGAATAAGGATCTTAAGGCGAAGTTTGTAATTTATATTCGGCACCGCCATGATAAGCGCCACCAAAAATACCGTGTTGAAGGTGAAGCCTTTGTATTCGAGAGTCAGCGGTTTTCCGTCTTTGGTTGGCTCGTAGGCGACAACAATGTATCTGCCCGCCGACTCTATCGCCCTGGTATAGTCCGCACGATCAAACAGCATGACGACATTCCCACCGATAAACGTAAATACCTTATTCGCCAGGGGAGCCGTAAAGCTCCAGAGCAGATAGACGATAATAAAGGTTGCCACGAATACTATGACGAAACGCAACGGCGCATTGCGGATCTGCAACTTATCTAATCTTCTTGCCTTCAATTGTGTTCCACCAGAAATACCAGATATAGATCGCCCAGAGGATAATGATAGGCTGCCAGACGAAGATGTGAATTTCCTTAAATATATCGGGAAAATATTGTCCGAGATATAGAAGGCTTATCACCCGCACCAGGTTGAGAACGAAAATGGCGACAAAACCAAGTAGCACGCCCAGCAACTTGTGGATCACCTTAGCAGGATATGCGATAATCCCCGATAGCAATATCGCCGTGGCATAAATGCCGTTGCAGCCGTCGACGACATTGATGCCAAACTGCGGGTTGGATAGATGAGTGCCGTTCACAAATGAGGTTCCGCCGAAGAGATTTATAAGAAAGCTGGATGAAAAAACAATAAAGGACGTAAACGGGACATTGACGTTCCAGTAGAAGACCTTGTTATTGAAGATGATGACGAATAAGAGCAGAATCCCGCCAAAGGCTAAGTAAAGTCTTGCAAGTGACTTAAGTACCGGTGATTTAATTTTAAACTTCAATAGCCTTATCCAAATTGTTGCCGGTGGCCCTGCCATGAAGTAAAACAGTAATCATCACTCTACAATTTATATAAGTCAGGTAGATTTCACAACAGGAATTATGAATATACTGGCCTCCGGGATTATAAGACCCAATTCAGGCATTTCTCTGTCTCGAGGATGCCCCTGAGCTACCCTGCAACTTTGAAAAAGAGCTTGACATGAATTCAGGTGTAAGTATATTTGAAATGGTATAATGTAGGCAAACAAGGCCGCCGTTTACCGGCATCATAACCAGCGGGATGGGAGCAAGACCCGCGTAAGGCTTCGCCAGGGGTAATTAGCCATGGCACGTATAGTTTTTTACCGACGTCATAATCTTCTGAATTCTCTGTCCTGTCTTGTGATTTATCTCTCCTCGGTATTTACCTGATTCCGGGATATGTATCTGCGGGAGAGAGCTTGAAAGGCACCTGTGAGTAGAGACTCGCTTGATTATCAAAGCTACAATTAACAAACCGAGAGATTAAGGAGGTGATTTAGAGTAGAAAGCTAAATCGATCGTTAACTAGCTTCAAAACAAAACATTGGGGACCAGGTAACTAATTGACAAAGGGAAACTTAGGCTTTTTTGGAATAATTTTTGAAAGAGAGGGATAGAATGAAGAAACTCTTTCTGTGGACTTTCATTCTTACATTATTCTGCACCTGGGTTATCGGCGTAAGCCTTGCGGGTGCATCAAAGACGCCGAATGATGTAGCGAATGTTGCGAAGCTTAAGGTAAAACAGTCGTCGACGGGAGCGCTGTATAAAGGAATCTCGCAGCCCAGAACTGCACCCGTTAGAGACCCCAATACACCGGTTATCCTGACACCTGCATTCCTTCAGGATTTAGGGGCCTGCTGCCATTCTGGCGGCTGCGACGATCTTCTCCAATCGGAGTGTATTGCCCTCGAAGGCTACTGGCGCCCGGATGATGAATGCGCCTCATACACCTGTTTGGATGTCGTCGTCTACCTCGAGGACTTCGACAGCGGAATGGGGATCTGGGCTGGAGAATGGGGCCTGGCTACAAACAATTATCATTCCCCGCCCAATTCGCTGGCTGATTCCCCTGTCGGCAACTATGCCGACTACGATACCGTCGTGGTCGAGACTACAGAAGATATCGATCTCGTTGGATATGCGGGCTATCGGCTTGAATTCTGGACCAAATACGATATCGAAGCCGGTTTCGATTACATCTACCTGGACATCTCATCCGATGGCGGCAGTAATTGGAACAATCTCTACGTTTTTAACGGCGAGGGTATCGATTGGTATAATTTTATCGCCGACCTGGGTGGATATGCGGAACGCGGCATAAGGTTCAGATTCACTCTGGAAACCGACGCGTTATATAATGTCGATGGCATGTACGTCGATGACTTCACTATTTTCGGCCTTGTTACAGACACCAGTCCGCCGCTTATTCTGCATGATGGCCCGACTCCTGCCACAAGCGTGCCTGAGGAGTTCACCGTCCTGGCAACCATTACCGATTACTCCGGCGTTCAAACGGCGTGGGTGAGCTATGCTGTCGATGGCAGTGATATGGAAATCGCCGAAATCGATAGCACCATTGGTGATGATTACTACTTTACCATACCGGCAGTTGAGGCCGGGGCGCATGTTGAATATTTCATTACGGCGGTAGATAACGAGGATAACGAAGGCTCCACGGCAACAGAACACTACGTTTCCGGAACAGTTATCTACTACGACGACGGCGAACCTGAATACATTTATGATTATGGCCCGGGGGATAAACTGGCGGTTCGTTTCACTCCCGAGGAAAACTGCATTCTGGTTACGGGTCTGATGCGATTGTATACGGACAATTTGCCTCCTCCTCATCCGCTCGATACAGTTGATGTGGAGGTCTGGGAGAATGGAACCGGTGATTTGCCCGGACAATCTGCATTGGAGCCGTTCGGGGTATGGCCAGACGCCACTTTAGAAGATCCGCAGGCCTGGACGTACGTCGATTTCCGCGGTATGGGGCTTGAATTGGATGATGATTTTCACTTCGGATTTACATATCGTTCGGAATTTCCGGTAATCCTCGGCGAAGACCCTCGGGTAGCCTTCCGATCCAGCGTCTATTCATCTGGCTCTTGGACTATGGCGACTACCGATTTCGAGATGCGTGTCGTCGTCGACCTCCAAGTGGTTCTCCCCTGCGAGTACATCCCGGGCGACTGCGACCACAACGGCACTCCGCTGGCGCTTGCGGACGTTATTGCCATGATCGGTATGTACAGTGGCGACGTGCCGCCTCCTTACGAGTGCGATTGTCCGCCTCATGGCGCCAACTTCACGCCTACTGCTGACCCGAACGGAAACTGCGTAGCTTACGAGATTAGCGACGTGGTTTGGGAAATCGCAGCCTATAGAGTCGAAGTTACAGCGTACGGCTGTGTGGATTGCCCGGGGGATGGGCCTCCACCTCCAGGAACGCTTGTAGTACCGTCCTTGAAGTCAAAGGTCAAGATTAGCACTCGGGGGTCCGCGGATTAATAACCCGCTGACATTCTGATGTTAGTCTCGGCTTGAGGCTAAAGCAAGAATCGGGATTTTCAAAGGCCCCGATTCTTTTTTATATTTGGACTTTTCTATGAAGCATTAGTAACGCAAAATACTTATCTTTTCACAGAGCCATTGAGCCCGTCGCGTCTTCAGCCGGGCTAGCAATCGCTGTTTTGATCACTTCAGGAACCGGCCCGTAGCGCTTTGCGGTAAAAAACCATAACTTTTTGCTTTTACCGAAAAAGAACTTGACATGAATTCAAGTGTAAGTATATTTGAAATGGTCTAATAGAGGCAAACAAGGCCGCCGTTTGCCGGCATCATAACCTGCGGGATGGGAGCAAGACCCGCGCAAGGCTTCGTTCGGGGAAAGTTGCCCTAACATGTATAGAAGATAACTGACGCACGACATCATTGAGTTGCTTCTGTTGTTCAATACCAACATTAGATCCGCTGAGGCAACTATCTTAAGGAGGTGTTTTCTCGGTAAATTCTAACATAACTATCTAACTAAACCTCTAAAATCAAATCCGTTTACAAACTTACTAAACGTGTAAGTTGCAGCGGTT
>CBDVBL010000227.1:0-4319 GCA_965372205.1 uncultured bacterium | reverse complement strand
AATCGCAGCCATTGATTTGACACCTGTCATAGTTCTTCTCCGGGGACAGGAGAATTCGGCTTTGCGAGTCGAATTTGCCTTTACCCCGATAATCTGGAAAAGAATCCTCTTAGGATGCTCTGGCGCAAACCAACGTGATTTTAGCATTTTAAGAGAAGGAGGGCGATGAAAGATTACAAACTAATCGAGATTATATCTTAATCCAATAAATGCTCATACTCCAACGGCAGGGAGGAAAAAGTGAAATCAGTTTTGTTGGCTTTATTAGTGTTGATGCTGTTTATGCCCGCATCAGCGACGATCATCAATGTTCCCGGGGACCAGCCGAATATTCAGGCTGGAATAAACAACAGTTCCCACGGCGACACCGTGCTGGTGCAGCCGGACACATACTTCGAGAACATCGGCTTCATCGGCCATAATATAACCCTTGGCTCGCTGTTTCTGACCACCGGAAATCCCTCGTATATCTCGTCAACGATTATTGATGGTAACGGAGTGAATAGGGTAGTTACATTAGCAAGCGGAGAGACTAACGACGCAAAAATTATTGGATTCACGATACAAAATGGTCATGCTCTGGATGGCGGCGGGATTAGTTGCATCTATGCCAGTCCGACGATCAGCAACAATACCATAAGCGGAAATTCAGCCGTCAACTATGGCGGCGGGATTCGTTGCGAGAACAATTCCAATGCTACGATCAGCAACAATACCATCAGCGGAAATTCAGCCGACGACGGCGGCGGGATTTATTGCTGGTCTTCCAATCCGACGATCAGCAACAATACCATAAGCAGAAATTCAGCCGATTACGGCGGCGGGATTTATTACCGGGGATCCAGTCCGGTGGTAATAACCAACACCATCTTCTGGGGCGATAGCGCACCAGATGGGCCGGAGATATTTTTAGAAGGCACGTCATCGTCGGAAATCACCTATTGTGACGTTCAAGGCGGCTGGGAAGGCGAAGGGAACGTCGATTGCGATCCCATGTTCTGCGACCCTGAAAACGGTAATTTCTATCTGGATGCTGCCTCATGTTGTGTGGGTGCAGGTGAAGGCGGTGTCGATATCGGCGCTTTTGGAGTAGGCTGTGGCGTAGAAATCCCCACTCTCTCCGAATGGGGTATGCTGATCATGGGGTTGCTCTTGCTGGCTCTTGGGACGGTTGCGGTTGTGAGGAGGAGGAAGGCGGCGATTAGCAAAGCTGCTTGAAGAGCCAATTGAAGAGAAACAACTAAGGGGCTACCATCACGATAGCCCCTTTTTTCTTGGCATCGGATTACCTGACTAAACATATCGCTTAAGCCTACCTGCAACACTCGTTTTGTATATAAATATTCAAAGGCGCCCTATTCATAAATAAGACGCCTCCGCAAAATAATGTAATTGAACAGAAAATCCGCTTAGACGAGGACTTCCTCTTTCGACTCACTTTTTTCCACAGGGGCATGTGAATGTGTCAATTCATCAATATGAGCCCTGAGTTCCTTGTTCGTCTCAAGAAGTTTTTCTTTAAATCCGAATTTTTCCAACATTCTCGTCCTGATCAAAAGACCGAGCGAGACAAGCAAAAACACGAATGCATTGGCGCTCCTGAACAGATAGCCGTAATTTAATTGGGAATCGAGAACGGCTAATACGCCAAGGCCGAATAGCACTAAACTCCAGATAAACATAAATCCCCCCTGCCTTAGGATGAATACTTCGATTATCTTTTATTATCGACATGTCAGTATGTTTAATTAATTATTTCTAACCTGAAGGCTGCCAAATATTTATCAAATCTATCCCCCAGTCTCGTGGGTCAGGAGGCCTGTGCTCCTGACATCAGAGTTGTTACGGTGTCAACCATAGAGGGTCGACACCACGAAAACATTATCGCCCGCCTGTTTAATCTTGAAAAAGCATCTCTTTTAAGACATATTCCCATCTTGTGGATTAGTTGCCGTCCTGACGGCGTATCAGCAATTGATTTTTGGAGCAGGCAACGATGTTGTGGTGTCGGGTCGCCCGACCCGACACCGTAAAGCCGTCAGGTCAGGCGACCTGACGGCACAGGAATAATAATGTGAGATTTGCAAAATGTCCCTTCCAATAGTTGCCATAATAGGTCGCCCCAACGTCGGCAAATCGACCTTGTTTAACAGGCTGGTGAAAACGCGCCAGGCCATCGTCGACGGTGCTCCCGGCATAACCCGCGACCGCCTTTACCGGCAGTGTTCCTGGAACGGCGTTGATTTCATGGTGGTGGATACCGGCGGACTGCTTGTCGGAGCCGACGAGGTCCTCGAGGCCAAGGTCACCGAACAGGCCAGGATAGCCGTGGATCAGGCGGATGTCGTCGTCTTTCTCCTCGATTCCAAAGTGGGTGCCATGGAGGACGATCTCCGTATCGCCCGGGATCTGAAGAAATCTCATAAGAATGTCATTATCGCGCCCAATAAGGTAGACGATCTTTCCCAGGAAACAAGAGCCTCGGAGTTCCATTCCTTAGGCTTTGATACGGTAATAGCAGTCTCGGCCCTGAACGGCTTGAACATCGGCGATCTCTTAGACGCCATCGTTGAGAATCTCCCTTCCGGAGGGGAGGATGAATTCCACGAAGATATCAGGGTAGCGATCGTAGGACGTCCAAACGTCGGCAAATCCTCGCTGGTCAATGCCATGACGGGTGAAAATGTAACCATCGTGGCCGACCTGCCCGGCACCACCCGGGATGCAATCGACACCCGCTACGAACTGAATGGGTGTAGATACGTCCTGATCGATACGGCCGGATTAAAAAAGAAGAACAAATATAAAGATCAACTCGAATATTATACTACGTTGAGAACGTTGCGAGCTATTGCCCGCTGTGATATTACAGTGATTGTGATCGATAGCATAGACGGATTGGTGACGGGAGATTTGCGGATCGCAAACGAGGCCGCCGAGCTCTATAGAGGAATTGCCTTTGCCTTTAACAAATGGGATGCGGTTGAAAAGGACCACTTGACCGCCGATCGACTTCGACGGGCGGTCGCCGAAAAGGCGCCGTCCTTCTCGTATGTTCCCGTGTTGTTTATCTCCGCCCTCACAGGCCAGCGCGTATCCAGAATCTGGGAATCGATCCACGAAATATCCCTCGAACGCAAAAAGAGAATTCCCACGTCGGAACTGAACAAATTCGTAAAAGAGATCATTGAACGCAGGCCACCGCCGGCCAGGAGGGGAAAGTTTATAAAGGTGTATTATATAACTCAACCGGAGGGTGATCCTCCGACCTTCATTTTCTTCTGTAACCACCCTAAATTGCTCGATAAATCCTATAAGCGATATCTCGAAAATCGAATCAGAGAAGGTTATGGCTTCGAAGGCACGCCCATTAAGATGATTTTCAAGCATAAAGGATAATCATGGCGACTATTATCGTAACGCTGGCGATAGGATATCTGCTGGGCTCCATTCCGTCCGGGATCTGGTTGGGTAGAGGATTCAAAGGAATAGACATCCGGGAGCACGGTTCCAGGTCGATCGGCGCCACCAATGTCTTCAGAGTGTTGGGCGTGAAATTGGCGATTATCGTATTGGCTATCGATATGGCCAAAGGTTTCTTTGCCTGCTATCTGGCATTTCATCTTGATCTTGGAGATACCGTTCTGACATCGGGACAACTTGCGGTCATTGCAGGTCTGGCAGCGATAATGGGCCACCTTTTTCCGATTTTCGCCCAATTCAGGGGCGGCAAGGGTGTGGCTACCGGCGCCGGTATGCTTGTGTTTTTGACCCCGCTCGAGGTTGGGTTTACCCTGATCGTTTTCCTCCTTACCGTGATAATCACCCGTTATGTTTCCTTGGGCTCGATTTTGGCGGTGATTTTCTTTTCGAGTTCAATATTGATCGAGCAATATTATCTGGGGTATACGCATGGAAATGAGATTCTGGGCCTGGCGGTTTTGATGGTGATTCTTGTGCTTTTCACCCATCGGGCAAATATCCGCAGATTGCTCACCGGCAACGAAAACAAACTTGGTGCGAAAAAATGACAGCCAATTGCGCCACAAAAATCATTGCAACCCTCGGTCCGGCGACCTCGTCTGAAAAGTCTATCCGAGGTCTGATAAAGGCGGGTGTCGATATCTTCAGATTGAATTTTTCTCATGGAGATCTGTCCTCGCATGCCATCCTCCTCAAACGAATCAGGAAAGCATCCTCAAAATTGAGAGTTCCTGTGGGCACAATGATGGATTTGCCAGGCCCGAAAATAAGGATCGGGGAAGTCCATGGTGATAGAATCGAATTGAAGCGTGGTGATCGGGTTATTCTCAAGAGCG
>CBDVBL010000226.1:0-4359 GCA_965372205.1 uncultured bacterium | reverse complement strand
ACTGGGGGACAGGTTTAAGTCAAAGTCGTTACACTTAATAGACCCATTAAACCATATGCGTAAAGTTGCAGAGGATGGCCAGGTGATGTATGGACATATTGATAATCATTTTAATGAAAGTGGCAATAGAGTGGTAGCAAAATATATAATGGGCGTAGTCGAAGAATATCTCTTGCATAAACTGGAAGGGTGATTATATGTCTAAGTTGTCAACAATTTTCGAATTATGGGAGTTTCTTAGAGTGCGAAAAAGATGGTGGCTTGCACCTATTGTGATATTCTTAGTGCTTTTAGGACTTATCATGGTGTTTGCAGAAGGTTCTGCCCTGGCCCCCTTTATCTATACTTTATTTTAATTGGGGTAGAAAAATCGCATATCTCTAAAACAACGTAGATAGATTCGTCTTTACATACAGGCGTGATATACTTTTCCAGAAGCCACCTCCAGCCAACATTAATGGGATATTATGTTCTGACACTCACCACTTACCAGAAACAATTAGTTGCTTAATCTTAGTTTACAATTAGGCAAAATAGCTAATAATGACCCTCCCCCCAAAAACTGGTTGTAATCGCCAGCCTACAATTGTACTAAGTGACGGTCTTCATCCGTTATGTTCTCGGAGAACCTGTGAGCATGAGTTGCGAGAATGTAGCCGGTCAGATGACCAATCGTGTTATTGTCAAACTATAGTATTTTCGCCCTCCTTTTCGTCATAGCTCATAGCGAGAGACAATATTATTATCTCTCACACACCGGTCTACGCTGATTTGCCAGCGCCGGGAAATCATTACCTCGTTGATTAGAACCGATCGGTAACGGGGGCCCGCCGGGATCTGGCATATCGATACTTGATACCAAGATATACATTTGAACAGTCATTCTCTACAACTAAATATTATGAAATAACAGCCGAACTGTTTAAAGGTGAGACAGTTGAACGGCAAGAGTGCATTCGGAAGAATGGGAGCATATTTCAACCTATTTCGGAGTAGGCAGTTAGATATTTGTGAAAGTTTGGGAATAAAGGTTGCATATCTTAGCAGCCCGACATACAATAGGGCGAGAAGATTAAGATAGGAGGGCTTGATGAAAAAGCCAAGCATATTTAGACGAATGAAAATATCAGGCCATGAAAACCGCCTGAGATCTACATTTGGCCGCACAATCAATACCATGTACTCTAAATATCGGCAAAGCGGCCACGGCAGCATATTTAATATCGCGGATACCATCTATAGAATGACTCTGACATTAGTGATTTTATCGATATCCACAGCCTACGCAAGTGACCCCGCTCCGAAATCAAAGCAACTGCATATTGGTGCTGTAGCCTATTTTTCGGGCTGTAGTAGTGGAGAAATATGGGATAATGTTGCTATGAGAAATTTCTACGCAAATCATTATTCTTGGGCGGCTGTTCAAACCGGGGGAATAACGGCCGACTCTGCGAAAGCCGTCATTGATTCTTTGAGAGCAACCAATCCAAATCTGATTGTTGCTTATTATGACTTATACTTGCGCCTTATTGCCGACACTACAAGTGTTCAGACATGGATGAGTGATAATAACATTACGGACAGTCTTTATATCAGGGCTGCGAGCGCTGTGGAGGATGATTCTATAGTAGTGAGAATGACACCGTTTAATCCATACAGCACAACTCATTATGGTGAAATAATGATAAATAACTATTTTGGGGCTGACAGGTTTGCGTGGGATTACCGTTATGAGGATGTCGCCAATTATTTGTATTATAAATATAAAAATGTTATGACCACTTACGGAGCCAATGGTATTTTCATAGACGAGTTTGCCTGCACCCGCTGCTCGGACTTACCCAATTGGAGGGATGTCTTGATGATGCCTTTTACTGATGCGACAACAACCCCGGGCAGCGTTGATCCCGGTATCTGGGTGCATGGCAGTCCTTTTGATATTAACAATCCCTGGAGTAGTAGTTTGTCACCCTGTGAAATCAGGGATTCTCTGGCGGTATTGAACGCTACGGGATGGGGCAAAGTTCTCGGTGACAGTTTTTCCGCTAACAATCAGGTGGTTGTGGTAAATCCCGCTAGTTGGGGAAGTCCTTATGCCGCAACTACGTTCTGGGACTATGAGTATCGCCATTTTCTTTCTAGTTCCGGTTTGGGAATCGTCGCAGGGGAATATGCCAACTATAAGCCAAGTCTTGATGGCTGGGAGATTAACTGCGATAATATAGCTTACGCCTGTTCCACAGTGGCCTATTCGGGGTTAGAGATATGGGTATGGCCTATATATGTCGGTCAGGGTGATAGTTCAGCGGCCGATCAGTTTACGATTGCCAGGAGCCGCATGAACGCCCTCGGTCTTATGCTCGATTGTCTTTTCCCTGGAACGACGACCTACAGGTTTGGGCCTCATCCCCTTTTTGGTGGTGGGGTTTGCGGCGGGAACGCTTTTATAGGGGAGAGATACCTTAATGGTATTACTCTTTCCGATACCACGACTGATTGGGATGATGCCTGGGGCAAGTATTTCGGCGAGCCAACGTACGTCAGGACGGAGACCCTGACTGGAGTGGATGGAAGCGGGCAATCATATACGATTCACGAGATCGAGCTTGACAAGCCGACGGGCGGCGTCTTGACCCTCGCTATCGGCAGATATTGTCGCGGCCCGAACAGATTGATATCCGATACGCAGGTCAATTACGATTTGCCGCCGGGGACGTGGTTCCAATTAAATTCAGGCGGAACATGGCAACAGGCGGGATCATCAGTCGGAATCGCAAATGCCCACTGGCGATTCTTTTCATCTGACACTACCCTTTCTAACAACGGTCCGGGTTATACGCCTGCAGATAGCTTGATTCCTGGAAAACCGACTGGCGTTAACGCGGAGCCCGCTGACAATGGCAGTTTCAGCATCGGGTGGACAGCTCCGGCCGACGACGGATATGATTTCGACAGCGGAAGCGTCAATCATTATGAAATCAGGTATTCCACAGACTCCGTCGAAGTCGTTGATTGGACTCCTGCGGATATTTTCGACAATCCGCCATGGCCACCGTCGGCCCCTGGTCAGCAGGAAACCTGTACAATAAACAACCTGATGCCCGGGGAGATATACTTCTTTGGGATTAAGGCATTTGACGAGGCGAATAACGCCTCAGCCATGTCCGACATTGATATGAGCTTTGCCGGCGGAATCAGGCCTCCGATCCCGGATACTGTGATAACATTTCCCTCAGGATATTATGCCGATGCTTACGCTGTTCCGGTAGGATCCTATCTGCCGATTTCCTATGAGCTTGCCTATGATACAAGCGTATTCTTCCAGACGCAAAAGATCAGGCTTCCAATAGTCATAGATACGCTTGTGCAGGCTATCTTCGATTCGTTGCTGGCGGAAACGGTCTACTACTGGAGGTGTAGATCCATTGCCTACGGCCAGGATTCGAGCGTTTGGGCCAACGGCTTGCCATTCACATTGGAAGGAGGAGCAATCATTAACGTCGCCCCAGTTATAACATCTCCAGACACGGCCGGCGCTATAACCGATTCTATGTTCTGCTATAATATTACGGTGGATGATCCGGATGGGCCGGCCTTGATAATAACATACGAGAATACGCCCAGCTGGCTTATAGATCTTCAACCTTCATCGGCATGCGGAACTCCTCCGATAGGATCGACGGACACGACATTTGTGATTATCGCCTCCGATGGAATCCTGGCAGATACTCTGCAAGTGGCTGTGGCAATAATAAATGAGGATGGCGGTTCAGATGGCGAGGCAGATGCAATTCATGCATTCCCAAATCCTTTCCGCGCGGCGGATGGACACTCTTTTATCACTTTTACGGAATTGCCCGGTGATTCCGAGATCTCGATCTCAACAATCTCAGGGAATATCGTTCGGACCGAGAGTGATATGGGCCCCGGTGACTGGGTGTGGGATGTCAAAAACGATAACGGCAAGAATCTGGCTTCGGGAGTATATTTATACGTAGTGGAGTATCCGGGAGGCCACTTCAGGAATAAGGTGATGGTCATAAGGTAATATCTCAGGGCGCATGAACAGCGGGTAAAAAGGTCTTGACAGGAACCGGACTGGCAACTAACTTTATTATATGGGGACTATGGGGTGATCACTATGTTGCCGTGATGGCTTGCCAATAGTCTCTTCAGGCCGGTAAGGCCAGTTACGGTAATATCGTTATTTTTTTCATTAGGGACTCGGGAATTAAATATAAATGCAGGGTCAGGTCATGGAAAGCGAATTTTCGGATCGATATGAAGGATGGATTCGCCCCTATCATGTCTGGCTCTTTTTTTATCTTTTTTCTTTAATCCTGCTGGGGTTGGCAATGG
>CBDVBL010000225.1:0-4365 GCA_965372205.1 uncultured bacterium | reverse complement strand
TGGAGCACGTCATGGCCCAGGCTCCCGGGTATAGCAAGCTGATGGAGTGGACCGACGCTCCCATTATGCCGACTCCCGGTGCAGTTGGGATAATTATCAAGCGGGTGGCCGACGAGATGAATATAGAGGCGGTGGGAGTCGATATCGGGGGAGCTACGACGGACGTTTTTTCTGTGTTTCGGCCAGAGGGCAAGCCCGAGGGTGTCTTCAACCGCACGGTGTCGGCCAACTTGGGGATGAGCTATTCGGTCTCCAACGTTTTCGCAGAGGCCACCGTGCCGAAGGTCATGCGCTGGGTGCCTTTCGATATGGATGAGCGGGATCTGAGAAACAGGGTCAAGAACAAGATGATCCGTCCAACGACGATTCCTCAATCGCTGCAAGAGCTGGTTTTCGAGCAGGCTATCGCTAAAGAGGCACTGAGGCTGGCATTCATCCAGCACAAGAATTTCGCCACCGAATTGAAGGGTGTCCAGCAGCAACGGACTATCGCCGACGCTTTCGACCAGACCACCGCCGGCGCCACTATTGTGAATATGATGAGCCTTGATATCCTGATCGGCTCAGGCGGAGTCCTCTCGCATGCACCGCGTCGTCAGCAGGCAGCTTTGATGATGATCGACGCATTCCAGCCGGAGGGAGTAACCAGGCTGGCGGTCGATTCCATCTTTATGATGCCGCAGTTGGGGGTGCTGTCCGAGGTTCACTCCCAAGCGGCGACAGAGGTTTTTAACAAAGACTGCCTGATTCATCTGGGATGCTGCGTGGCGCCCGCCGGCAAGGATATCAAGAAGGGCCAGGAAATGATGGAATACACAATAGAGCTTCCTGATGGCAGTATCGAGGAAGGCAAGATTAACAACGGGCAGATAAAGCTCATCAAACTGGGCCTGGGGGAAAGTGGCCTGCCGCTCCTGGCCAGAGGGACCCTCAAACCAGCCAGAAATCTAGATCTCGGAAGGGGTAGAGGCAATGCGGTCACGACAGAGCTATCCGGTGGTGTGGTCGGGATCATACTCGATGGCCGGGGGCGTCCGTTCGTTCTCCCCAACGACGCGAAAACGCGTGTCGCCAAACTCAAGGAATGGATGCTGGAGCTTGATATATACCCCAGGGAGCGGCTGGAGAAGCTGTAAAGTATAGTCGATAAGTATCTCAGGATCGCCGGACGTGACGATGCAGATAAGGCAGCTATCTGAAAGGAGAAATATTCGTGGATACTCAAGCATGGATAAAAGAGCTTTTCGAGGCGGTTGACTCATTGGATGCGGATAAGTTCGTGGGATTCCTTACCGATGATGCGATCTTCAGATTCGCTAACGCCGCCCCGGTGGAGGGCAAAGAGGCAATCCGCGCGGCTCTAACCGGCTTTTTCTCGTCTATTAACGGCTTGAAACATGAAATCCTCGAATGGTGGGAGCAGGATGGCACCGTGATATGCCGCGGCGAGGTTACGTATATGAAAAAAGATGCCAGTGAATTTGCGGTCCCGTTCGCCAATTTCTTCAAGATGAAGGGTACACTGATAAAAGATTACCTTGTATACGTCGATGCCTCCCAGCTTTACGCTTAGAAGCCAATTATGATTTTGTGAGCGATTTTCTTTTTTGAGTGGCGAGCCATCTCTACCCTCGGACCAAGGCTTGACCTGACCGCACCTAATTTAGTTGATCTTTTTGCCCTCAGGAGTATATAATATATGAAGAGTATATATCATCTGCAGAGGTGTTTGTATGGAAGGCTTTATTAAGTTCAGTTGTATCGGGTTGGCTGTATCGGGCCTGATTGTATTGTCATCGTGCGGTAAATCAACGGAGCCTGAAAAAACCTACGATTTCCCGGAGCCGCTGGATAGCGTCGCCACTGATATTACGATTTCGATCCGCTCGGCTGCCTGGGATACCCTTCTGGCGACAACTGAACTAATAACAGAAGGAGCAACGATAATAGAATTTGGTGACTCATCCTACCTGTATCAGAGGGGTTTCAATATCGATGCAGAAGCCGAAGGGTTCTACGCCGAATTGTACTTTTGCCGGAACGGAGATACGGTAACCGTCGATCTGGATGCCGTGCCGAACGTAGCCAATGCCATTACGGGCGTGATAATCGGCACTCAGGATTTTTGGCCTCATTATTATTATGCAGATGGGGATATTGAGGTCGGCGGGCCGGAAAATCTATCACTTACCACCAGAACCGATCAACAAGGACGCTTTGGCTTAGGTGATTTACCAAATGGTATATTCCAAATGAGCATTAATCGTTTGGGATGGCATGAGCCTATTATCTTCCATGTTGAAAACGCAGGCAGTGTTGATTATAGAGATTTGATTTTTGTCGATCCTACGTCACTTGAAGCCCCATATCTTTATCTCTATCCGGAAACCGAAATGGATATTACCATTGAACTTGGCTTTCCCCAGGGCGGACAAATAACCGAATCCGAGCCGCCGTATGGCAACGGCTGGAATATTCATGTTACTGCCGATGGCGTAATCGATGGACAATACTCGTATTTATTCTATGAGGGGGTTATATCGGTGCCGTTCAACCATGAATGCGCCTGGCTTCTGGATGGCAACGACCTTGAGAACGGGATACGAAACCTGTTAGCAAACCTCAGCTTTGAGGGCAGAGAGATTGACGATTTTATCGATTACTGGGTGCCTATAATCGAGGGCTCGCCCTGGTATGCGTTCTTCCCTCAGGACGTCGAATCGATTATTACGCTTGATATTACGCCGATTCCCGATAATATCTTAAGGGCGCTGTTTTTTGTCTATCCGCTCGAGCAGCCTCTGTCTATCCTGGAGCCTGAGATCCCGGTTGATTTCACCCGGGATGGTTTTACCGTTGTGGAATGGGGCGTTATCGGCTGGCCTGATTAGGTATCCGCAGATATAATTGCCGGTTTTATCTGCCATAACCACATTTGGCTATCTTGATAAATTTCCCTTCCACTAGTTCGAGTATTTCGGCGGCGATGTCTTTCATTATCAGATATTCATAATATCCGTCATTATCAAGGTCAAAAGAACAATCGATTATATAGTTATCCCCCCAATGGTTTTGGGCTGTCGATGGAAGCGATAGAATTTTGAAGTCGTTATTTTGATGTACTGCCCTGAATATAAGCAGCCTTCCGCGATGCATTTTCCTTTTGAACGACAAGAAGAATGTATCAGGAAGAGAGGAATATTCTTTAGCATAGATTGCAATTTCCGGATTATTGAATATGGCGGGATTTTCGCCAAAGTAATTTTCATAGTGTTCAATAAGCTGTTTTCGGCGATTAATGTTTGTTTCGTCAAACAGGTCCTGTTCAAGCCATTTTCTCCAGATCTGTTCCGAATTAGAAATAATATAATCTGTCAGAACTTTCGTTAACCTTTGCCTGTCTGAATCATTAAGCGAATACTCCTCTAGGGGTATTAACAGCTCGGAATAGCCCTTACTACCTTTGTAAACAACGATGGTTTTCCATGATAACGGTTCCGGAATCGGATCGATCATTTTCAGAACGCAACCGACGAAAGGCAAATCAAAGGTTGGGATTAATCTCATTTCTTCGATAGACGCTCTGAATTTTCCGGCAGACCAGATCGCCGTTACGGTATCACCAACCTTATCATACACAGAATTATCGAGGAAGCCGGGAGGTAAGGGTATGATATCGTGTCTTGATTTACCCGTCAAAGCTCGCAAAGAATCTGCTAAAAGGCATAGCTCTCCGGGTATCACCGGTTTGATAAAGTTAGGGTAACATAATATCTCGTCATCGTATTCGAATCCAAACGAGACCCTATCTGAGTAGACCGACTTATTCGGCAGATCGTCGGCTGGGACATTGGGGCAATAAATGATGATGCAAGAGAATATCATTATAAGCTTCAAAGGAATGGACCTGTCTGGATACATTTCAACCTCCTTATGAGCCGGGACGGGGCTAACCGAGAGGTATTCCAAGGGTTCGAATTTATTATACGCCTGAGTTAACAGCGAGGCAATATCTTTCCTGTTGCCAAGAAGATCAATCATCCTCTACAATCTTTGCGGCGATTGGAGGTGATCTTCTTGAATCCCGAAGATCTAATATCTCTCTCCCATCAGATCCAGAAGGCGTTTGATAGCAAGGATATCGATGCTGTCTTGCAGCATTACCACGAGGATATCGTCATGATAAGCCCGTCGTCTCCGGAGCCAGTATGCGGTATCGATGATTTGAAAAAAGCGATTGTAAGACATTTCAAGAATCCCCGGAGGACGGTCACAACTCTAAAAGATATAAAGGCTTATCCTCGTGGGGGTACTATCTGCCTGGTCTTCTGCCGAATCGAAGGCTACCAATCCGTATACTATTCG
>CBDVBL010000224.1:0-4377 GCA_965372205.1 uncultured bacterium | reverse complement strand
TTCTCGTCGCGGGGCAGTATTCCCAATATCCCCGGGCAGTCGGGGCAGCCCCATAATTCGTAATCAAATCTATAGGCGTTAATCTGGCTAACTACGTCCGTTAGCTCCATTACAACACAGTTGCTGTCCACAGTGGCCATAAGAGGGAATTCGCTGCCGTGCGGAGGGCAGGGGCAGGTGTAGGGTGGATCGATAACGCCCCTGTACAAACCGATCATGCAGATGACATCAGGAAGTTCATTCGCAATCCCATTGCAGTTGCAGTCTCCGGGGATATACTGACAACTTGTAACGAAATGCAATCCGCAGTAGTCCTGCTCCGGTTCGACACCACCTCCCGGCGGCGTCTCGAAAGCCCAAAATGTTCCTTGACCACTGTGCGGGTACCAGCCTGCGGCGAAAGGAAAATAAACCTGCCCGGTCGGTACGTCAATATTGGTTTCCATCAGCCAGGTGCCATAAAGATCCCATTCGCCCTGGGTATCGATCGGATCGCCTACAGGTTCCCAACCCAGTAAGGCTACCTGCAGTTCGCATGTCCACCCCGGCGGAATTGGAAAGTTATCCTCGGGATTATGTACATAAGGTCCATCGATCCAAACCGATTCCCAGTAAGGCATGTCGTATTCAGGCTCGATGTCAATGCCGTTTCGCTCCGCTATAATCGCATCTTCAGACATCAGACCGTGGCCAACGCCTACAATATCTCCAGGATTATCCGGATCGGTCCGGACCCACAACTCAATCTCGATGGCCTCGCCGTTATGCACCGTCAAAACCCCAGCATCATCGCCCACCAGCGGCCCGAAGACGATTTTGTTGGATTGGGCGGAGGCTGTCGTTACACCGAAAATCACAATTAATGCCAATAATAACTTCTTCATATTTTCCCCTATTGACCTTCACTTTCTCGAATCGCCAGCCCCTCAGAACCGGGACAATCGGGGCAGCCGGATGCGGTGGTATGGCCCCGGTAAGCGGCAATCTCGACCATAACGTCGCTAAGCTCATTGGCCACGCAATTGCCGTTTGGATCGGCGGTGGCAGCGAAATCGAAAATGGGAGGATCTTCACTGCATTCGCAAAGATAATAAGGTTCCACCAGACCTCTGTAGCTGGCGATCATGGCGGAAATGTCGCTAAGTTCCAGGGGGACGCCGTTACGATTGACATCGCCAGGAATGTAAATGCAGGTATCCGGTTCAAAATATAGCCCGCAATAGTCCTGCTCCGGTACTATGCTACCGCCCGGAGGAGACTGGTAGTACCAGCGGGTTGATTGTACAGTGGAAGGATACCAGCCTCTCGAGAATGGGGAGTAAGTCTCATCATTGACGATACCGGTATTGACGTCCATCCAGAAGGAACCGTAATAATCCCACTCTCCGTTAGTATCCAAAGGATCACCTTCCTCTCCGGGAATATCGTACGTATAGATAGCCCTCATTATCTCCGTCGTAAATCCCTCCGGGATGGGAAAATTATCAGCCGGGTCATAGACATATGGACCATCGAGCCATACTTCATACCAATTTGGTACATCATAGTCTTGATCCCATGTGTGGCCGTTGCGGTTGAGAATAATTGCATCATCCGTCATTAATGCATGGGTTGCCCTCCAAAAGGGCACCGGGATATCCGGATCGGTTCGCACCCAGACTTCGAGCTCAAGATTAAGCAGGCCGTTATTCGCCGTCAAAACTCCCGCATCATCGCCCACCAGCGGGCCGAAAACGATCTTGTTGGATTGGGCCAATACCAGAGGCGCTGTAACGGCCATGATCACGCCTACGAGCAGCACTCTATTCATAGCTTCCTCCTACGATAATCTATTTCAATAAAAGACACTTTTTCGATGCCTGATAATGCCCGGCCTTGAGTTTGTAGAAGTAAACGCCCGATGGCATATCTTTAGCATCCCAAACCGTCTGATGATAGCCCGCTGGCTGTTCTCCCTTTATCAACGTCTCAGCCCTGCGCCCAAGGATGTCGTAGATTTCGATGGTTACATCTGCGGCTTCAGGCAGACTATACTGAATGATTGTAGAAACGTTGAAGGGGTTGGGGTAGTTTTGATAGACTTCATATGTGGCCGGTAGAGAAGTCTCCAGAGAAGCCACCGTTTCCAGCAAACGACCGTAAGAGTCCGCGCAGGAAACCTCGGTGAAGCGCAGGCAACCATCCTCGTTAGAAAGAACAGGTATGGTGAAAAGATGCGAATTGCCGGCCGGTATGGTATTTGCCTCCAGCGAATATACGACGGCGCTCATGAGGCCATCGGCATCGTGGTAGCGAATCTCCATGCCGTTTTCGACATAAGGAGCATCAAGCTCAATGCCGGGATGAGAGATTCTGACAAGGACCCCGCCAATGTCAACATCCGCATCGATAGATACAACCACATTGTCTCCGAAATTTTCGATCATGCTGATACGTGCCACCTCAGAGCCTGGCCGGAACTTATACGGGGGATCGACTTCACCGTTGAGAATTCTGATGAACAAGGTTAGATCTCCAATATCTACAAATCCGTTGCAGTTCAAATCTGCAGCGTATTCCTGTAATTCGTCGTCATCCGTGCCGTTCTCAGACCAGACAACATAGCCCTCAATGATACGACGAATAACCAGCAATATATCGCCTATTTCAAAGAAATAGCCGTTCATATTTGTGTCGCCCTTCCTGAACGTAAAGGGATCCTGCACCTCGATACATCCGTCGATTAATTCAGGAGTGAACCAGACATTACCGGATGAATCGGCAACGATGTTATCCGTATCGTGCTGGGTGAAGAAGGAGATGGGAATATTCATATCCCATGGCAGGCCGGGGTAGACATCGAAAATCAGTTCTAAGATCGGGTCGCTGCCGGCGCCGGCCGGGGCATGGGGAATGCCGTCGTCAATATCCGATATCCAGGAAATCCTGATGGCGCCACCCGGGTCGCAGGGGGGATCACAGGGATTGTCTACATCGTGGTTGAAGTATTCATTGCCGAAGTCAATGCGTGACTTAGGTACGACGTCTGTGAGATTCAGATCCGCCGGATCCCAGGTAATCAGGAGCTCCACACCGCCGGTCCTCAAAGGCCAGGTGTGCAAGCGAATGGGAACCACGACCGTCGCACCAGGGAATCCCGCAACACACTCGATCTCCAGGGCGATGTCCTCAACATCAAGGATAAATTCGCAATAGACGACTCCGCCGGCATTGTCATTGAGTTCGAGCACGACGGTGTGGGCGCCTGCCGCAGGATCATCCCAGCACCAGGTCCCCGACGTAAAGCCTCCGGGCCCGCCAGTTTCCTCGGCATATGTACCGGGCCCAGAGATTAGGGAAATATGTAGATCATCAAGCGTATCTACGTCAACGCCGGCGACATCGAAGCAGATCGGCTGCCGGGGAGCAACATGCTGCGTATCTTGAGGACAGATCGTGAACTCCGGGTCTGCATTTGTGGTTACGTAAAGCCCGCAGTAAGACTGCTCCGGAACGACGGTGCCTCCGGGTGGCGCTTCGAATGCCCACAAGGTTCCCTGCCCGCTGTGGGGATACCAGCCTTCCATGAAGGGATAATAGGTCTGGTCTACCGGTATTTCGGTATTGGTAACCATCAGCCAGGTGCCGTAGAGGTCCCACTCGCCATTCGTATCCATATTAGGTGAACACCATAAAGCATAAGCTGCTTGAACCTCGCAGGTGAATCCTTGTGGAATTGGGAAAGGATCATCCGGATTATGCGTAAAAGGTCCATCAACCCAGGTTACTTCCCAATTCGGCATGTCATATTCAGGTTCAATATCGATTCCGTTTCGACTCGCTATTATAAAATCGTCTGATGATAAGCCATGGTACATAGCACAGATAACAGCGGGATTATCCGGGTCTGTCCGCACCCACATCTCAATCTCTATATTTTCGCCGTTGTGAACCGTCAATACTCCCGCATCATCCCCCTCCAACGGCCCGAAGACGATCTTGTTGGATTGGGCAAGGGATGAAGACGACCCGGAGAATATGATGGCAGCCAATAAGAATCGCAGGGTTTTCATATTCGCCTCCTATAGACCAATGATGCCGGTACAGCAAAGATGTCACCAAACAGGTTAAATATAGATACCCCATGCTATATAGTCAATATATTTCGCATATATGCCAAAAAAAATAAGGGGCGAATTGCCCTCGCCCCTTAGGTGTGGCCACGAGTCTGCGGTCAGGTTGAGTAACCCGGCCGCACTCTGGGTTCAATAATCGGTTCCCTCGGCGATTGCCTCGGGTAATGTCCCGGCTATTATTTCGTTTTGTTCCTCCGCAGCAAATATATGCGGAGTTAGCTGTTCCGGCGAAACTATCTCCTCCTTTCCCTGGTAGGTGAAA
>CBDVBL010000223.1:0-4392 GCA_965372205.1 uncultured bacterium | reverse complement strand
TAAGCCTATGAGGTTCGCCAAATCCTATAATACCTATGAGGTTGAATTTTATACATGGTGTTATTCCTCTGGAAATATTGAACGTTGGTATTTTGAAGTTTCTCCAGTTTCACTTCAAGTGTTTGATCACTCAGTAGTGTTGGAGAATGTTGGCCCATACAGGGGGCGTTTTCATCAGTGAGCTCTAATCCCCTGGGATTTGACTCATAGTCAAAGGAATTCAGATGCACGATATGAAGACAATAATACAACAGCTTGCCAAGAAGCACGGCCCGGCCATGATCAAACTACGCCGGAAACTCCATCAAAACCCCGAGACCGCGCTCGAAGAATTCCAGACGCAGAAGACAATTGCCGCCAAGCTCAGAGAGGCCGGGTGCAAGGTCGATACGAGGATCTGGAAAACCGCGGTGGTTGGTCTTTTGCACGGCAAGCATAAGGGCAAGACCGTTGGTATCAGAGCCGACATGGATGCTCTCCCGGTAACCGAGAAGACCGGCTACTCATTCGCCAGCAAGAAGAAGGGCAAGATGCATGCCTGCGGTCACGATGTTCATGTGTCGCTCGTCTGGGGCGCAGCGAAGATCCTAAGCGAACTTCGCCACCAGATGCACGGAAACGTCAAATTCATATATCAACCATCGGAGGAGATGACTCCCGGGGGGGCGAAATTCTTAATCCGGAAAGGTGTCTTGAAAAACCCGGTGGTCGATATGGTCTTCGGCCTGCATGTCGATCCCACGCTTCCCGTCGGCAAGATCGGTCTTTATGATGGCGCCATGATGGCGGAGGCGGACGATTTCGATATCGAGATAATCGGAAAGCCGGGGCATGCGGCCCGCCCTCATGAAACCGTGGATCCCATCATGGTGGCCGCCAACGTGGTAACCGCGCTGCAGAATATATCGTCCCGGCAGGTCGATCCGCTAAACCCGGTGGTGGTGACGATCGGCGCCATCCACGGCGGGACTACTTTCAATGTGATTCCTGAAAGTGTAGCGATAAAAGGAACTGCCCGCACACTGGAGAAGAAACTGACACGCGATATTCCTAAAATGATTGAAAAGATTATAGCCGGTGTATGCAAAACCTATGGCGCCGGATACAGACTCGACTACCGCAAGGGCTACCCGATTACCGTCAATGATAAACGGGTAAACGATATCTACCGGGCGGCGGCAAAGGAGCTTTGCGGCAAGCGGGCTATCGTGGAATTAACCCAACCGGTCATGGGCGGCGAGGATTTCTCATATTTCACGCAAGCGGTACCGGCGGCCATGATGCGCCTCGGCGTGGGCAATCCGAAGATCGGCGCCGATAAACCGTGGCACAGCTCAGAATTCAAGATCGACGAGAAGGCGATATCCATAGGGGCCGCGCTTCTGGCTATGGCTGTATCGCGGATGTTAATGCAGACCCGAGAATAGGTAAGATCAAGATTTTATTCCAAACGTGGACAAACACACAGGTTTGTCCCTGCAGAGATATCACCTAAACTTTCCCCCCATCGTAGCGGAACTCGCGCTTGACGGCGATGGCCACGTTGGAGAGGTGGTCGCCGATCTTTTCGAGGTTCATTATATAATCCAGAAAGATGATGCCGGTGCTCGGTTCGCATCGCCCTTCGTTCATCCGCCTCAGATTGGATTCCCGGGCCTGCATATGAATATCGTTGACTCTCTTTTCAACATCTAAGACTTCCGACGCCTTCTTATAGTCAACATCCGGTAGTGATTCGATGATAAGCGAGAGCATTTCGCTGATGGCATCGTACATCTTTTTCAACTCCGCCTTGCCGTCATCGGTGAACTTCACCCTTTCATCGAGTACCCGGTCAGTTAGTTCGCCCAGGTTTTCGGCATGGTCGCCGACCTTTTCTATGTCGTTTATACTGTGCAGCCAGACCGGAATTTCGTCGGCCACCTCCCGCGCCAGCCGTTCCTTCGAAAGATCGACCATGTATCTGGTAATCTCCTCCTGCAAATCATCGATGGCATCCTCGATCTTCGGGACTTCGTCAAGCCGCTTGTTGTTCCTGTCAAAAAGGCCGTCCATAGGGATGATCACCGCCTCGCGAGCCATCTCCATCATCCGCAGAACCTCCCTGCGGGCCTGTACCAATGCCACCTGAGGCGTATGCAAGAGCCGGCGGTCGAGATGATGAGGGGTGCCCTCGATCTGCAGTCCCTTACCTCTGGGGGTTGCGAAAACAACAGCCCTCTCCAGAAGCCTCGTAAATGGCAGCTGAATCAAAGTATTGGTGACGTTGAAAACCGTATGCGCCATTGCGATGTTGACCATGATGGTCAGCGGCGTAATCTCCCCGGGAACAATAAAATCAATCAATTTCGGGTATAAACCCAGCCATACAAAAGGTAGCATGTATAGCACACCGATGACGTTAAAGGTCGTGTGAGCATTGGCAGTACGCCGGGCATTGACGCTGGATTTCATGGAGGCCAGTTGCGCGGTTATTGTGGTGCCGATATTATCCCCCAGAATTAGCGGGATGGCCGATTGGAAATCCAAAAGACCCTGAAACGCCATAATCTGTATGATAGCGATAGTTACGGATGAGCTTTGCAAAAGAACGGTGGCAACTGCCCCTACAAGCACTCCCAGTATAGGGTTTTGTCCGAAATTAACGAACATATCTTTTATCATCTGGCTCTCTTTAAGCGGGCTGAAGCCATCTTTCAATACCGCCAGACCGAGAAAAATCAGGCCCAATCCCAGAAGCGCCCGCCCCCAATTCTTCACGGAGCGGCGCTTTCCGATGAAGGTCATAGCGAAACCTATTCCGATGGCGGGGTAGGCGTATTGCGAGATCTTAAAGACAGCAAAGGCCGACACCAGCCAGGCCGTAAAAGTGGTGCCTATATTGGCACCCATAACCACCCCGATAGCCTGTGTCAGAGTCAGAAGGCCGGAGTTGACCAGCCCGACAGTCATGACCGTCATAGCCGAAGAGCTCTGAATTGTGGCAGTGAATCCGGCCCCCACCAGTACAGCTAAAACTTTATTCTTGGTAAGCATGCTGAGGATCCGTTTCAGCCTCTCACCGGAAATGCTCTTAAGACCCTCCGACATAAGCCTCATGCCGTAAAGGAACAGGCCCAGCCCACCTATGGTCCCGAAAATGATTTCTTTGGCCATTTATATATCTAAGACTTAATTACGGTCGGAATTCATCACCAATAAATCAAAACCAGTGCAGATCAGTTTCACAACGATTCAAAATCACCAGCATCCATAAATCGGCCCTATTATATAAGTGGATTCGGCAGATGTCAACCTTTACGGTTGCTCTCGTATGCGATTTCTGACGATACCTGATAAATTATTTCATTGGAACCGATCATACGATCTTTTCTGGATCCTTTGCTTTCGTGTACCAGGAGAAAAACAGCTTGATAAAAGGGACAAATAAGGGTATACTCATATCCCTTTTAGAAGATATTGATATTCAGATAAGGAGTGGCAATGGCAGCGAAAGAGGCAAAGAAGAAGAAGGCTACAAAAGGTGCCAAGAAGGCTATTCCCAAACCAGGAAAAGCCAAAAAGGCATCCGTAACCAAAAAGGAAACAACAAAATCCGCCAAAAAACCTGCCAAAAAGACATTCAAGGCCAAGAAGAGTCCAATCGTCGCGAAAAAGGCTCCATCCCCGAAAAAGAAGATCTTAATACCGGAGATTCCTCTTCCAACAGGCAAGCTGATTTACTATTTCGGTGGCGGAAAAGCCGATGGCAACGGCCAAATGAAGGATCTATTGGGCGGCAAGGGTGCCGGATTAGCTGATATGACCAATAACAAGGTACCTGTTCCCCCCGGCTTTACCATAACTACGGAAGCCTGCACTCTCTTCTATCAAAACGGTATGGAGCTCCCTCGAAAATTCGAGGAAGAGATGAGCAAGAATATCTCAAGGCTCGAAAAATCGACCGGCATGGGTTTCGGGAATAAGAAAAATCCTCTCCTGGTATCAGTACGATCCGGAGCGAAATTTTCCATGCCGGGCATGATGGATACGATTCTAAACCTCGGGCTCAACGACGAGACGATGGAAGGATTGATCCACAAAACGGAAAACGAGAGATTCTGTTTCGATTCCTACCGCCGTTTCATCCAGATGTTCGGTAACGTTGTACTGGGGATAGACAAACCCGAATTCGAAAATATCCTGGAGTTACGAAAAAAGAAGCAGCGGGTAAAGCTCGATACTGAGCTGGCAGTCAGCGACCTCAAATATATAATCAAGAAATTTAATTCTCCTAAGTACGGGTGGACTTGGATTATAACAAATATACCAAATAGAACCTATGTGTTATTTCATGGGGGGAACATCGCCAAGCATACAAAAGGTTGTATTTTAGTAGCCCAATATTTCGGG
>CBDVBL010000222.1:0-4394 GCA_965372205.1 uncultured bacterium | reverse complement strand
GCCAATCCGTCGATCATCTTCATGTTCATGTATTGGGCGGGCGATGGTTTACATGGCCGCCGGGATGAGTATATCCGTCAGGTTACCACAGATCATCTGTAAGATTGTATGTCAATTCCCCCCGGGATTTGACGTGTCTTCCTGAGGTATCCGATTTGATATTGACATGAGGCTCTCCGCTCCTTAATTTATGGGCTTGTTTGGATAATATGACGGAGGCATGATGACGGAATATTCAATAGAAAACCTGAGAAATATCGGACTTGTAGGACATGGGGGGACAGGGAAATCCTCCCTCAACGAGGCCATGCTCTTTTGCGCCAAGGTGACGACCCGCATGGGCACCATAGATGATGGCTCAACGATTTCGGATTACACTGAGGACGAAATCTCCAGGAAGATCTCCATCGGGCTGGCTCTATCGCATCTTGATTGGAAAGGCTGTAAGATAAACTTGATCGATATGCCCGGCTATGCTGATTTTTGCGGCGAGGTGTATTCCGGTTTGAGCGCCTCGGATTTTGCGTTGATTGTGGTCAACGGCGTGGCCGGTCCCGAGGTTGGAACCGATATCGCCTGGCGCACAGCCTCAAAGGGCTCGCTTCCCCGCGGTTTCTTCATCAACAGGATGGATAAAGAGCATGCCGATTTCGGCAAGATAGTGGGGCAGATTCAATCGAATTATGGGGATCGGGCCGTTCCGGTTATTATGGCTTGGGGAGCAGGACCCTCATATAAAGGGATCATCGATATCATAGGCTTGAAAGCGTACACATTCGATAAATCCGGCAAAGCCACAGAAGCGCCATTGCCGGATGATCATAAATCGGAGGCTGAATCTTACCGCGAGAAGCTGGTGGAAGCTGCCGCCGAGGCGGATGATGCTCTGTTGGAGAAATTCTTCGATGCCGGTAAATTGTCTGATGACGAGTTAAAACAGGGGCTGGCAAAAGGAATCGCCGAGGCTAAGATATTCCCCATTTTCGCAGGGGCGGCTACCGAGAATTCGGGTGTGTCCCCGTTTCTGGATTTTGCGGTAAATTACCTGCCCTCTCCAGATTACGTCGGCGAGAAGATCGGTTTCAAACCGGGAACGGAGGAGATAGCCCGGAGAAAAATAGCCAGCGACGCTACGGCCTCATTGTACATTTTTAAAACTATTTCAGAACCGCATGTGGGTGAGCTCTCCTTTTTCAAGGTATTTTCGGGCAAGGTATCTTCGGGCGACGATTTGCAGAATGTCAACAGCAGTTCGGGCGAGCGGATAGGCCAGATTTTTCTAATGGCTGGTAAGGAGCGGAAGGAGATCGGGACGTTGACGGCGGGAGATATCGGCGCCCTGGTGAAATTGAAATCTACTCATTCCGGTCATACTCTCTGCAACAAGAAATATCCGATCCAGTACGAACCGGCGGAGGTACCCGGGGCCGTTATCAGAATGTCTCTTAAGTCCAAGGCCAAAGGCGACGAAGAAAAAATCGCCAGTGGCCTGGCTCGCTTGAAAGAAGAGGATCCTTCCATCAAGGTCGTAGTCGACAGCGAGATCAAACAAACCATAATTTCCGGCCAGGGCGAACTGCATCTGGAGGTCATTGTCGCTCGATTGAAACGAAAATTCGGGGTTGAGGTCGAATTGGAAAAGCCTCGAGTTCCATACCGGGAAACCATCAGGAGTAAAGTCGAGGTTCAAGGCAAATACAAGAAGCAGACCGGCGGGCGCGGACAATACGGAGACTGCTGGCTCAAACTCGAGCCGCTGCCGAGGGGCGCGGATTTCGAATTCGTCAATGCCATAGCCGGTGGAGTCATCCCGACCAAGTATATACCGTCGGTTGAAAAGGGGATCCGTGAGGCATTGGATACTGCCGGTCTTTCCGGCAGTCGCGTCGTCAATGTCAAGGTTACGGTTTACGATGGCTCGTTTCATACGGTCGATTCATCTGATATGGCTTTCAAGATCGCCGGCTCCATGGCATTCAAGGAGGGTTTTCTAAAAGCCGGTCCTTACCTCCTGGAACCGATTTATAATGTCGAGGTAATTGTACCGGAAGACTTTATGGGTGATGTAATGGGAGACATATCGTCACGGCGCGGCAAAATCATGGGCATGGACCCCGATGGCAAAAGCCAGAAAATCAAGGCCCAGGTGCCGCTGGCGGAATTGTATAAATACTCAACCTCTCTTCGTTCTCTAACCCAGGGGAGGGGTATCCATACCAGGGAATTCTCTCATTATGAAGAAGTCCCCCGTGAGATTGCCTCCAAGGTTATCGAGGAGACCAGGAAAGCGAAAGAAGAAGAGAAATAGAGTTATAAGTTTGTCTTTCTGGGGGTTCACGATGGAGACCAAGGTCTCTTATTCTATAGCATTTTAGCAAGTTAGCCTTCACTAACGACATTGATCCAATCGGTTAGAAACATATTGCAATGGCATATTTGTTGTGTTAATTTAATATGTTGAGGCAAATATGTGATAGGTAGTAGGAGGTGTCATGTCCGGCCATTCCAGATGGTCAACTATAAAGAGGAAAAAAGGTAAGGCGGATGCGGAAGGAGGAAAAATATTCACCAAATTGATCCGCGAAATTACGGTGGCCGCCCGCGAAGGAGGCGGTGATCTTGAAGCCAATGCCAAGCTGAGAACCGCCGTGGCTGCGGCAAGAGCAGCCAATATGCCCGCTGATAATATCAAAAGGGCGACTCAGAAGGGGACCGGTGAACTCGAGGGCGTCCGTTACGAACAATCATCTTATGAAGGGTACGGCCCGGGCGGTGTGGCCGTATTGATTGAGGTTCTGACAGATAATAAAAACCGGACCGTAGCCGATGTTCGTCACCTTTTCACCAAGCATAATGGATCCCTGGGGGAGGTCGGCTGTGTCGGCTGGATGTTTGATCGTAAGGGGTATATTACAGTTGATAAAGACATAATCGGTGAAGACGAGCTGATGGAGAAAGCCCTGGACGCCGGCGCTATCGATGTGCAATCAGCCGATGATATATACGAAATCTATACCGAATTCCCCGATCTTGAATCAGTGCGGTCGGCGCTTGAAAACCGTAATGTCGAGATGGTATCGGTGGAGCCAGCGATGATCCCCCAGAACACTATCAAACTCGATGGCAAACAGGCCGAGCAGATGTTAAGGCTCTACGAGGCTCTCGGCGAGCATGACGACGTAGTTCATGTCTACGCCAATTTCGATATAGATGAGTCCATAATGGAAAAAATATCAGAGGGTTGAATGGCCCTGACTGTTCTCGGTATAGACCCCGGATTACGAGTTACCGGTTATGCGGTTGTATCTCTGGATGGCGATGGTCCCGAGGTCCTCGAAGCCGGTGTGCTGAGAACGCAAAACTCCGATCCTCTTGAAATAAGGCTCAAAACGATATATGATGGCCTCGATGCGATAATCTCTGAATTCGCGCCCGATATCGTATCTGTTGAGATGCTATATTCGCATTATAACCATCCGCAGACGGCGGTAATCATGGGCCATTCCAGGGGCATGATATTCTTATGTGCCGCCAACCATCAGATACCGGTTGAGAGCTATGCCTCCACCCGAATCAAGAAATCGCTTACGGGGAATGGAAGAGCATCGAAGCTGCAGATGCAGAGATCGGTCAGAAGCATCTTACGCTTGAAGGCGATTCCGGAACCTGCGGACGTTGCGGACGCCATCGCCGCCGCATTGTGCCATATTGAGGCTGCGAAATGATCGCGAAGATTAAAGGGATACTCGATAGGATCGGAGATTCTTCGGCGTCGGTAAATGTAGGCGGCTTATTCTATGAAGTCATGCTTCCGTCCGCGCTGGCCGATTCCCTCAAGAGAGACGGTTCTACCGGATCAGAAATAGAATTTTACACCCTCGATTATATCGAGGGGGGGCAGGTAGGAAATCAGTATCCTCGGATGGTGGGATTTGCGGAGGCCATCGACAAAGAATTTTTCAGCCTTTACACCTCTGTCTCCGGGCTGGGGATCAAAAAGGCTCTCAAATCGTTGACAATGCCGATAAATGAGATTGCCAGGGCTATAGAAACCGAGGAAGTCCCGATCCTGAAAAAACTTCCCGGTGTCGGCGCCAGGCTGGCGGAGAAGATTATTGCTGAGTTGAAAGGGAAAACGGCCAGGTTCGCACTGGCCAAAGAAAGCAAGCCGCTGGCCAGACAGGAAACCAAACCCGACTACGCGGAAGAGGTGATGGCGATCATGCTCCAGCTTCAATACAGGAAATCCGAAGCTCAGGCCATGCTTGAACGTGCGCTATCTACAGGCAAACGCTTTAAATCATCGGAGGATCTTCTGCAGCAGATATTTAATCAGACGGCATCAGGGATAATCAGATGAGGGAGAGAATCGTAACGCCGGGAAGATACTCCGA
>CBDVBL010000221.1:0-4399 GCA_965372205.1 uncultured bacterium | reverse complement strand
TTCAGACTCATGTTGACCAGCTAGATGACATACCCTATAGATTTTCCCTCTCCCAGAACTACCCCAACCCCTTCAACGCCAGCACCACCATTGGCTATAGTCTATCTGAGGCCGGCGATGTCACCATTGACATATACGATTTACTCGGTCGCAA
This sequence comes from uncultured bacterium, assembly GCA_965372205.1. Classification (GTDB taxonomy): domain Bacteria; phylum Zixibacteria; class MSB-5A5; order UBA10806; family UBA10806; genus CBDVBL01. Next base: position 4,245 of record CBDVBL010000221.1, on the reverse strand, counting down.
GGTCGAAACGCTTATTTCAGGAAAGCAATTAGCTGGTTTTCATTCAATTCTCTGGGAGGCCGGGGACATGCCCTCGGGGATATATTTCTACAGGATTCAGGCGGGTGATTATGCGCAAGCAAGAAAATGTATTCTTTTGAAATAAGATAGAGCTCAGTTGTTGGGGGATAAATCCATACTGATCCGTAGGACCCCCAACCTACGAGATGGGTGGCATGCTTTTACGAAGGATAAGTCCTACGTATCTGTAGGACATGCTCAGGTTTTCGACCAGAGAATACCACCCGCCCGTGTCGACCGCGGAGGGTCGACACCACGACACAGAACCGCTCCCTGGTTAAGACTACCTCATTCGGCGTTATCCGCTGAGCTTAACGAATGCATCGACGTCCGCAAGCGATCGCGCTACGGCGTCACGCCAGAAATCCTCCCCTGTCAGATCGATATCCAAATGCTTTTTGGCAATGTCTTCGGTGGTCATTCTTCCGGTATCGGCGAGTAAAGCGCGATAATCTTTCGCAAAGGCCGGTCCCTCTTTCATGGCGCGGTCGTAAACCCCGCTGGCGAACAGGAATCCGAAAGTATATGGAAAATTGTAGAACGGAACTCCCGTGATGAAAAAGTGTAGCTTCGACGCCCAGAATAGCGGATGATATCCTTCGTCCTCGTCGAGCAATCCCATGAAAGCTTCTTTCTGTGCCTCCACCATCATTTCCGATAGACGTTCTTTACCGACAATCCCGCTTTTGCGTTCTTCATAAAACCTGGTGTCGAACAGGTATCGGGTATGGATATTAGCGAAATAGGTGAGAGGCGATTGAAGTTTTTGATCGAGAAGCATCAGTTTTTCGTCGGGGTCCTTTGATAATTCGAAAGCCGCATCGGTGACACGAAGCTCGTTGAAAATCGAGGCCGTCTCCGCCAGATTCATCGGGTACCTCTGGGCGAACGGTGGTTCGTCCTTGAGTACAAATCCGTGATAGGCATGTCCCAATTCATGGGCCAGCGTTCCCAGGCCGTCGAAATTGCCGGTAAAGGTCATGAATATCCTGGATTCCTTCCGGATCGGTATCCTCGAACACCAGCCGCCTGCGGCCTTCCCGGAGCGATCCTCCGCCTCGATCCAGCGCTTGTCCAGCGCCATGCGAGAAAATTGTCCCATCTCCGATGAGAATGTATTCAGATGCTCCACGATGAAATCACCCGCCTCGGTGAATGGGAACTTCCTTGAGGATTTTCCAACCGGCGCCGTTTGATCATACCAGCAAAATTTATCGATACTTAGCAGCTTCATCTTGGCCTTTACATAGTCTGCGATCTTTGCCCTGCCATTAACGATAGCCTGCCACATGGCATCGAGAGTTTCCCGCTTCAATCGGCTGGTTAACAGGGGATCAAAAAGCGGCGAATCCCAGTTGCGATTCTTATAAATGGAAAGCCGGAAACCGGCCTGAGAGTTCAGTGCCATGGCCGCCAGATTCGCCCGGGCCTCCCAGGCTTTTTCCATTTTCACAAAAGCGTCGTGGCGGATTTCTCTTTCGGGTTCCGACATCCTCGTAGCATTCTGGCCGAGAGAGATCTCCCTTTTCTCGCCATCCTTTTCGATTTCAACCCGCAGATCGCCGGCCATCTTGTCATAGAGTCGATTCCAGGCGTGATAACCGTTGACCGCCAATTCCAGCGCCAGCTTTTCCTGGGCCTCCGGCATCTTGAGTCTCGCATGATCGCGCATTTCGTCCAGAGGAAAACTAATAGCAGCGAGATCCTCTCTCTTCACCAGCCCGGCCCAGGATTCGTCGCTCTGGTTTTTGGAAAATGATTCCAGCGAGGCATTGAGCATACTCCATCTGGAGTAGTGATCATCAATCTCGCCCTCGATCTTATGGGCTTCATCGTCATTGACATCCTGGCTGGTCAGGCATCCCACAAAAGCGCCGGCCAGGTGCAAACGCTCATAGAGTTTTTGCAGTTCCAGTATCCAAGCGGCCCATTCCCCGATGCTTTTATCGCCATCTAATTTATCAGGTAAATTATCCAGGGTCTTTTTTGCGGCTTCAAGATCCGCTACGACCTTTTTCCTGAAATCCGCGTATTCTTTTGATTTCGATCCGCCGGGGAATATGGTTCCTATCTCCCAGGTGGGGGCCTTCTCTTTATCCTGAAGCTTCATATCTCAAAATCCTCCGATTTAAGAAACGGTTTATCATTCATTATTATAGTAGATAATAATGTGGATCTTAAATATCAAGAGCAATATTCGCTTTGTGCAGCAAAAGTAATTTCCGATACGAAAAAAGCCCCGACCGTGATCGGGGCTTGGGTATCCAAAGTTAGAATTGCTATTTGATCAGCACCATCTTCTTGGAAGCGTGAAAATCGCCGGCTTCAATCCGGTAGAAATAAATGCCGCTCGATACCTGATTGCCGGATTCATCTTTGCCATCCCATATAACAGTTCTATAACCGGCCGCCTGATGCTTGTCTGCCAATGTGCGGACGTTCTGCCCGAGGATGTTATAGATTTCTATTCTGACGTCGGCATCGTCCGGCAAACCGTAAGAGATCGTTGTCACGGGGTTGAACGGGTTGGGGTAGTTCTGGGAGATGAAGAAATGTTCCGGTATGACAAGAAGATCGTCATCGGTTCCCGTTAAATCCTCGAGCGAGCCGGAATCATAGTTGGAGGTGAATGACTCGGCCTCACCGTAGTCCCCTGAATAGACGGCGGTTACATAGTACCAGTAAACGTCGTTATCGGGAACTGAAAGGTCGGTGAAGGTTGTCCCGGTAATTGGTTCTTCATTGAGCATTTCGAAATCACCACTCTCCCATTTGCCGCGGAGCACGTTGTAGCCGGCCATATCCGGATGATCGACGGCGTCCCAGGTCAGTTCGATCCTGTCTCCCAATCCCTCGGAGGCCTCGAGGTTTTCCGGTTTGGGACATCTGGTCATGCTAAAGTCGATATCACGGCCTGTCATATCGGCCTCAACATCGATACCCTCTGAGGTCATCGGGAAATAGCCTATTATTTCAGCGGTTACATCATGCGTGCCGGGTAGAACATTCATGATCCAGTAATCGCCCGATTGAGGAGTGATCCTGTACTGGCCGCTGGATGTCGAAACCTTCACACCCTGGTTGAATCCGAAGTAGGACAGGTCCACGTTGCCCATGATGGCTCCCCGGCCGGTATTGGTGGTGATTTTTATAGCGCGGCTGTTGGTTAGAGTCGCAGCGCCGGGAGCGTAAACGTTATCGAAAGTATATTCGATGCCTCTTAGCTGATCATAACTCTCAAAGCCAACCGATGAATAGAGTTCTTGCGAGTCGTTATTGTATATTGTCTGATATTGGTAATAGATTTCCGAGTCCCCTGTCATGGTCGGATGGTAGGCGGGATCGGTGATAATCATTTCGAAAGTCTCGGTGGAACTGGTATTCCTGTGACTCATGTGATACCATTCGATAACGAAGCGATGGTTGTCTTCATCGTGCCACTTGTAAACTCCATAGGTATTGCCGCTATAAGATAGATCGTCCCAGAAGGGGGAGAGCTGCCCCCGGGCGTTGCCGGGATCGGGAATCGGCCAGTTAGAGAAGTTATACCAGTAGGTACCGTCCATGTCGTAGGGGTCGATATCAACTGCCGCGAATCCGTTAATGCAGACGATGATGGCGCTATATGATTGGCCGTAGTAAATGAAATCAAATGGCAGGTTAACCTTAACAGAATAATCATCGTTATTGCTGAAGCTCAGGCGCGTGCCCTGACCTCCGAGGCTCGGCACAGTCTCCACCCAGTCGTAGGTCGGGTATGGAGCATAGTCGGCATCGGTATTGTCGAACATGTAATAACCGTATGCGTCGGGGCCGACAGGATCGCTCGCCAGTACGCCGCCCACCGTAACTGTAAATGGTATAGAGGATTGAGTGCCCGAAGATGTGGTGATATGTAGAATCAGGTTTAAGGTTCGGCCGTCGAAGGTACCGGGATCCGAGGATATCACCATAGGACTTAACGAGTTGCTCCTCGAACCACCGACCGGTATGTCGCCGAAAGTGCCGCTTTCGGATGCGATAGTGGTGTAGTCATCCATGGTCTCAACCGTCGCTACAACTCCTTCCGCATCCACAGACCCCATATTCTCCAGGGTCAGAATCATGTCTAATGTTTCTCCGGGATCGAGTCTGCCGTTTCCACCCGGGAATGACACATCGATTACCATTAATTTCGGAGCCTTG
>CBDVBL010000220.1:0-4423 GCA_965372205.1 uncultured bacterium | reverse complement strand
CACTAATCCTTATGGGTATAAGTTTTCCTGGAGCCCCAAAGGTGTCCTCGTGGCCGGGAAGAATGACGGCAGATACCGCAAAGATGGCGAGGAGATTTCTGTTCCAGGAGAGGAACTTTTCTCCCACTTCTGGCATATCGACATCCCCACTATCGGCGAGCTGGAGGCCTACCCCAATCGCGATTCACTTAGCTACATTGATCTTTATGGGCTGCAGGGCATCCCCACCATGTTCAGGGGCACATTACGTTACAAAGGCTGGTGCAAAACTCTGAAAGCAATTGTCGATCTGGGCTACCTTGACGCAACCGAAAAGAACTGGACCGGGAAAACCTTTGCAGATCTGGGCTGGGAGCTTGTTGGCAAAGAACGCCCAGGAGACTTGCGAGCAGCTTTTTCCGAAAAGTTGAACATCACGTCGGATTCTTTTATCCTGGATAATTTCGAATGGCTGGGGCTATTTTCCGATGATCCCCTGCCGGTAGCAAAGGGCGGCACCGTAGACGTTCTTGCAACCCGCATGGAGAAGATGATGCCTTATGAACCCGGTGAACGGGACATGATAATCCTGTGCCATCACTTCGTTGCCGAATACCCCTCCGGGAAGAAAGAGGCAATCACCTCTACCCTGATCGACTACGGTATTCCTCAGGGGGACAGCTCCATGTCTCGCACTGTCAGTCTCCCCGCCGCAGTCGGCGCACGTTTGATTCTGGAAGGTAAGTTCACAAAACCCGGCGTATGGGTTCCGGTCATCCCCGAGCTTTATAATCCCATACTCGATGAACTCGAAACCCTGGGTATCAAGTGCGAGGAAGCTTCAGAGCTACTTTAAGCGCTGGCGTTGAGATAAAATTCCTTGAGATAATTGCTCACTGTTGTAGCTTAAACGTCTCGATGGAAATTGAATCCATAAAAAGGGCGTTGACGACCCTGCCAACGCCCTTTCGATTACTAATAGGCTAACTCTCTTACGATAAACCTACGGCATTATGAAATCGGGGCTGCGGGGAAACTCCACGCATTCTTTTATCGATTGTGCCTGCACGATGAACTGTATCAACCGCTCGAATCCGATACCGCATCCCGACGACCGCGTATCATCGTCCAGGATAGTATCAAAATACCATTCGAATTCGGCTTCCGGCTCCAGCCCTATCTGCTTTATATGCTCATACATCAGCGATTCTTTGAACTGTTTTTTTATGGTGACGGGATTACCAACCCGCACCGCGCCACCGACGGTTTCACCGACCCCGGGCAGCAGAAGATCGCAGCAATCGGTCACTTCCTCTTCGGCCGTTTGACAATCGGAACCGCCATTGCCGTTCTTCTTTCGCGCCATTGAGAAGAATTTTATTACTCCACCTTGTTTGGGACGAGGATCAGAAGGATAGCTTGTGAGAAACAGCGGCGCTCCTCCGGTCAGAGTAACAAGTATCTGCTCATCGTGGCTCGTAAAATCCTCGCCGTAACGAATGGTAACGCCGTGATCCCGTAATACGTCGATGCCCTGCTGATATGTCAACCTCGAAAACGGCATGTCGATATAACTAGCCAGATTTTCCCGGTATCCGTTGCCGTTTTTATTCAGCACAGCTTGAAAAGATGCCTTAAAAAGCGATTCCAGTTGATCCATAAGGCCGTCCAGGCCGAAATCCCGGCCCTCGAACTCCACCAAAGTGAATTCCCAGAGATGCCTGGAGGTTACCTGTTTTTCGTAGCGAAACGATTTCCCGATAGTATAGACTCTGTTATGAACCAGCGTCAGCGGTTCCAGGTGGAGTTGTGCGGTTTGCCTTAAGAATATCCGACGGGGATTTCCTAGCTCATCGGCCATCTCGACACTGATGGCGTTGGGAAACCATTCGCAGGAACCGGTGGGGCCGGTCAATGTCGGCGGGACCACCTCGATATAACTGTTTTCTTCAAACCACCGCCGCATGGCCGCCAGCACGGTGGCCCGGATGAGAGTCAGATCTTTCATCCTCCCCTGGAGAACGTCCAGGTGTCTCATACTTCCTCCTTCTTAATATTAGGAATCGCTCTTGCATAGCAGGCAAAAAAAATCCCGACATCAAGGTCGGGAACGCCGGGCTACACCCATGAGGGGAGAGCCGGGTGTTCGGAGAATCCATCTTACCGACCCCCGCAGGCAAAAAAAATCCCGACACCTGCGCCGGGGAATAGCTTCCACTGCCTTTGTGATCGGCTTTTTGAGTTCGAAGTATGATTTTCAATCCCATCGTTATCTGGCTCAAATCTCCCCTGCCCGCGTTTCTCTGAAAAACGACACACAAAATTTCCGCAAATTTAGCATGTGCTTCACAGATGTCAAGATTTTTTTTAGGCGACCGATACTTTTTCGACAAATATGCAATTTGACCACTAACTGCCTATCCCTCATAAGATTAAAACCGAGGCGAAAGAGGCCTGCGCGCATCTCGCTCGCGGGAAATTGATGCGTCTCCCCAGCATAGTGATTTTGGCGAGCGAAAAGCCCATATCTGCTGGTGGCCAAAAGTAGGGACAGGGCCGTGCAACTCGCGATACCTGCGAAAAGAATAGATGGAGCTTGGTTATGATGGTCTTGACTGCGACAATTAATTGATATACATTACGACAACAACCAACGGAATGGATCTTTGAGGAATTTATGTCGCTTGAATTAAATTTCCAGGATTATTTACAGGGTATCTTATCAAAATGAGTGCATATAAAACAACTACATTGTTGATACTGACAACACTAATTCTGTTAGCATGCGGCAGCAGTCCGACATCACAGCGTGGTACTGTGGATGAATTAGTTTCTGTGTCACTTCTTAATGGTTCTTTCCTCTCGTTAGACGTTACGAGCGATTATGTATATTGCGGGGGTGTCGGGGCGCTTCATATTATCTCTCTCGAAGATCCCAGCCATCCGGTCTTCGTGGGAGGTGTGCCTGTGCTCGAAGAAATCCATGATATATGGGTTTCCGGCAATTATGCTTACCTGGCGGCGCGAAGGGAAGGCCTTCTCATATGTGATATTTCTAATCCAGGACGAGCGGAGGTTATTGGAAAATTTGATTCGTATGATTTGGTAAACAGCGTCTGGATTTCCGAAGGATACGCTTTCGTGGGACTTGGCGATGGTGGTCTCCAGATATTGGATATAGCGAATCCTCTTAGCCCCGAGCTTGTTGGCAGTATCGATGAACCCGGTGGCTATGTCTGGGATGTGTATGTCAAAGGTGATTACGCCTACATTCAGGGAAGTTCAAGCAACTCGATAATTGACATTTCTAATCCTTCAGCGCCAAACTCGGTGGGCAGTTTCGGTGAATGGGCTTCACAGATTGAGGGGAATGGAGACTATCTCTATACAGCATCCCGCGATGGAGGACTAAAAATCTATAATATCGCAGATCCGATAGAGCCCGTCTTAATCGGGAGTCTTGAAGGTTCGTTTTACGACCTTTCAATATCAAATGGTTACGCCTACGTGACGGAGAGAGATGGAGCTGCTGTTCAGATAATCGATATATCCGATCCGGCGAGTCCTTTCGTTATAGCGCAATATGATGCGCCCGACAGGGCAATCGCCGTCATGGTTACCGATGGATACGCCTATATAGCGGATAATCCTGATTTCTCGGCGGGAGCACTCCACATTGTCGATGTGTCCGACCCGTCAAGCCCCATTGACGCTGGTACATATATACCATCGGGGGGTGCATGGTACCTCTCCGTATCCGGTGACTACGCTTACGTACTAAACCGCTTTAGTTTAGAGATAGTGGACGTTGGCGACATAGAAAATCCCGTGCTTGTGGGACGATACAATATAATAGATGGGTACGGAAGAAGTATTTGCTCTTCCATCAATCACGTATATATAGCAACAGCTGAACCGTGCGCCCTTCAAATTTATAATATTGCCGATCCTTCTAACGCGGTCCTCGTCGGAAATCTCGATATCGGATATTGTCGGACCCCGGCTCCCCAGATCCGCCTGGATGGCGAGTATATTTACTTTGCATCCGGAGATTCCGGGATACATGTTGTTGACGTCAGTGATCCCGGGAATCCCACTCTTGTAGTTACGTTTGGTGAAGCAGATTACGTCTATACTTCCGGCAATTATTGCTACTCTGCGAAGGGACCGATCAGAATTTTTGACATTTCAGATCCGCTAAATCCGGTCCCGATTAGCCAATATTCTATTAGTTTTACCAGGGATATATTTGTCTATGGCAGCTATGCCTACGTCCCCTTGCTTGGCCCTGTCGGCCTTGTCGTAATTGACGTTTCGGATCCTGTGAATCCCGCACACGCCGGTCAGCTGGAGGGATATTCAGCTTCCGAACCAAACATATATGTGACACAAAATATGCTTTATTCGCCTGGTGGAAGAAGCGGATTGGATATCATTGATGTTA
>CBDVBL010000219.1:0-4433 GCA_965372205.1 uncultured bacterium | reverse complement strand
GGCAGGGCATCGTTTAATTTGCAAACGAACTCTTCGCGGTAAGGTTGAGTAAGCTGTAAATCGAAATACTCTGCCTCGGACGTGTAGCCGACCGGGAGCGGAGGCCCGAACGAGACTTTCAGATGTGGATGATAACCTTCGCTAAAAGCACTCGGGATACCGCTTCTCCTGATCGCCCGGTAAAGGGTCCTGATAGTGTCGAGATGAGAAAGGAAGCGAAGTCTTTTCCCTCTCGAATATCTTATTCGTATTCTGTAGATGCTCGGCGGCGCGGCCTGCTTCCCGGCAATCTTCCTGGCCCTCCTGCCAAAACGGTCGCTGACCGGAGGAGGAGATTCTTGTTCCTTCCGCCGGTCGAATTTCGTCACGGGCGCAATCCCCTGTCTCGATTTCTCATTTTCCTTTTTTAGAAAATCTTTCGAGATACCCTTGTCTATATGATCCCAGGGAAGGGAACTGTCTTCGCTCAGCGCCCGTGTGAATAATGTTATATCTATACCGGTTTGTATGAAAGCATCATACCATCTCTGCGCATCGAACCATTCCGACCAACCGTCCAGCCGGGAACCGTTGCGATAGGCGTTGTAGATTACATTACCGAGTCGTCGATCGCCTCTGCCGATAACGCCTTCTAACAATGAAAGATCGAGATCAGGATATTTGATCTTAATATTGGGCTTTCTTATGCCTCTGGTAATCCCGACGATCTTTGTCTTCATCTCTTCCACGCCGGTTTGTGTTTCCCATTGCCAGGGGGTGTGGCTTTTGGGACTGAACGGCGAAATGGTGACATTGACATTGCTCCTGACTCCCGTCCGACCAATTAAGTAGGAGATTTTCCGGAGCATGGCGATGATGCCATCTATGTCTTTCTCGGTCTCGCTTGGTAATCCGACCATAAAATACAGCTTAAATGTGTTCCATCCTGAGCCTGAGGCAATCTCAACTGTCTCATAGATTTCCGAATCGGCGATTCTCTTGCCGAGGATATTTCTCATTCTCTCCGTCCCCGCCTCCGGCGCCAGAGTAAGACCTGATTTTCGAGTATCGCCAAGGGTTTCCAAGAGAGATGCCGTAATGGTCTCCGGCCTCAGGGAAGGCAGTCCCAACGCAACCTTCCTTTCCGAAAGATAAGAGCCGATTTTCGCGAGAAGTTCATCGAGGCAATCGTAATCCGTAGACGAAAGGGAAAGAAGAGTTACATCTTCATAACCTGTTTCCGCAAGTGATGAGATCAACTGTGAAGCAATAGCCTCCGGATCCCTCTGCCTCAGGGGTCGATACTGATATCCGGCTTGGCAGAACCTGCAGCCCCTGACGCAGCCTCGCATGATCTCTATCGCCAGATGGTCATGAACGATCTCAACAAACGGTATGATCGGCTTCTCCGGATAGTATTCGGTTTTCAAATCTCTTACGGTCCTGTATCTGATCTTTTCCGGCACGTCCGGATTGAGCCTTTCGAGGGATGCGTAACGAAAATCCTCGTCGTACCGCGGTTCATAGAAGCGCGGCACATATATACCTGAGACTTCCGAAAGTCTGAGAAGCAGTTTCTCTCTTGATAAGCCTTCTTTTTTGGAGCTGATAATGGAATCGATGATTTCGTGAATAGCTTCCTCGGCATCTCCGATGAAGAAAGCATCGATAAAATCTGCCATCGGCTCGGGATTCATAACGGACGATCCGCCCGCCAGGATAATCGGGTCGGATTCGCTTCTCTCCCTGCATAATAGCGGTATGCCGGATAACTCCAGCATGAACAAGGTGGTGGTATATGTCATCTCGTAAGTAAGGTGAAAGCCCAGCACGTCAAAATCTCTGAGAGGTGTGGAAGACTCAAGGGAAAACAATCTCACTCCCTTTTCTTTCATCTGTTGTTCCATATCCGGCCAGACTGCGAAGGCTCGCTCTGCAAGGCAGTCCTCCCGCTTATTAATCAGGTTATACAGGATTTGCATACCCAGGTATGACATGCCAATCTCATACATCTCAGGAAAACAGAGCGCGATTTTGAGATTACCGTTGGTATGTCTCTTTACAATGGAATTTTGCTCGCCACCCGCATACCTTGCCGGTTTTCTCACAAACGGAAGTACCTCCGTCTCGAGTCTGTTCCAGGGCCGATTTTTATTTTCCAAGAAAACCACCGTTGAGCGACATTTGCGACAATTCCCAGTGAAGGAATATATACTGTAATTCTATTTTAATCAACAGATTACAGTCTAAGACGTGACGAGCTATCACCCTTGGACGAGTTTGCAGAAAAAGATTGAACTGCATTCTGGAGCCACAGTGATTGACAAAATATTCCCGGCGAGGTATATTTATATGTTGGCATAATTATTCCGGCTGGTAAGGTCATGCTCGCCGGAGAGGAACAGATTTTGAAAGGGAAATACCGTGGCATTATCTAAAGGCGGATGGATTGTTATCGTTCTGTTAGCGATTGCGTTAGTGCTCGTAATAACGATAATCTCCACGTATAACTCGTTGGCTCGCAAGGACGTATTGGTTGATAATACCTGGGCCGAAATAGAAAATCAGCTCAATCGCCGAAGCGACCTTATTCCCAATCTGGTAAAGACTGTAAAAGGTTACGCTGCTCATGAAAAAGAGCTTTTTGAAAACATCGCCAACGCCAGGACGAAGCTGGCCGGCTCCGCCACCATTCCTGGTAAGATGGGTGCTGCCAACGAGTTAAGCGGCTTTCTGGGACGGCTTCTGGCTATTGCGGAGAATTATCCTCTGCTTAAGGCTAATGAGACATTCTTAAAACTTCAAGATGAGTTGGCCGGCACCGAAAATAGGATTGCAGTATCGAGGACGCGATACAATCAGGCGGTAAAAGCTTTTAACACCGCCATAAGAGTGTTCCCGTCGAATATTATGGCGGGCTTTCTGGGATATACAAAAAAGGAATTTTTCGAAGTTCCGGAAGCAGCGAAGGAGGTTCCGCAGGTCGACTTTTAGGGAGTCGCGGAATTTTCGACAGAATAAATCCTCGAGATGATCGGGGATGTAGAAAAAAGTCAAAGCAGGCCAGGCGGCCGCTCTTCCCCGCCGCTGGCGGGGGAGGGAGGAAAGTCCGAGCTTTCAAGGGCGAGGATGCCTCGTAACACGAGGGAGCCCGTTTCGAGAGAAACGGGTTACGGATAGCGCCGCAGAAAATATACCGCCCCTCGGCTCGAAGAGCCGCGGGGTAAGGGTGAAAAGGTAGTGTAAGAGACTACCGGGCCCCGCGAGAGCGGGGTTGCATGGCAAGCCCCATCCGAAAGCAAGGCCAAATAAGAGAAGAGAGGTGACCCGCCTCGTTTGATTCTCGGGTGGGCCGCATGATCCGGGTGGCGACACCGGGACCAGATAGATGGCCGCCGTCCGGTTGGGCGATCATATGGTTGCCCTCCCGGAGACAGAACTCGGCTTACCGGCCTGCTTAAATTGAAAATAATTGCTGGAGTAATAAGTGGATTTGAAATGGGTCGTTCAGCCTGAGATTGATCACAATATTGCACGTAGACTTTCCGACGAACTGAATATTTCTCATATCGCCTCCAGGATACTCGTCAGCCGGGGATTGAGAGAGACGCAACGGGCCAGGAGTTTTCTGGAGCCAAGTCTTACGGATTTGTTCGATCCATTTTTGATGTCTCAGATGGATCGCGCCGTAGATCGGGTGGTGGAGGCGTTGAAGCGTAATCAGCGGATCATGGTTTATGGTGACTATGATGTTGATGGCATTACGAGTACGGCGTTGATATTTCTAGTGCTTAATCGGCTTGGAGCCAATGTTTCGTACTATCTTCCTAATAGGCTGGTCGAGGGATACGGGATATCCGAGGACGGCCTACAGGAAGCCAAAAAACGCAATATCGATCTATTGATAACGGTAGATTGCGGAATAACGGCGGTGGAGGAATTTGCGGTTGCCAGGGAAATGGGGATCGACTGTATCATTACAGATCATCACGAGCCGAGCGACCGTATCCCGGAGGCTCACGCCATAGTCAACGCCAAGCTCGACGGTCCTGATAATCCCGGCTTCGATCTCTCGGCGGTCGGCGTGGCCTTTAAGTTAGCACAGGCTCTCTATCGTCGGCTGGGCCAGGATGAATCGGGGCTTGAGCAACATCTGGATCTTGTGGCTCTAGGGACGGCTGCGGATATAGTGCCTATGGTGGGCGAAAATCGGATTCTGACTAAATTCGGGCTGGAGCAGATTACCAGGACTACCAAACCTGGCCTGAAGGCTTTGATCTTTATCGCCGGGCTTATGGGGCAGAAGATCGGCACCGGGCAGGTGGTTTTTATCCTGGCTCCCCGGATAAACGCAATCGGGCGTCTGGGAGATGCCGAACAGGCCATAAAACTGTTGACCACCAGGGATGATGATAAGGCGGCTTCTATCGCCCGTATTCTGAATGCCGAGAACA
>CBDVBL010000218.1:0-4456 GCA_965372205.1 uncultured bacterium | reverse complement strand
TCCTGCCGGCGTTCATCAAGGTCGGGGAATTAGGCATGAATTCGAGTCTGGCCATCATTTCATAGAAACTGGTGGCTGTTTCATCGATTTCCTCTGTTGTCGCACCGAAGTTGGCGTCGCCGGCTGCTATTACAGTCGCGACACGCATGAACAGCTCCTCCGGCGTCTCGATGACCTGCCCGTGGTCGTCCCTGATCAGATAACGCCTCCTTAATACGGCGAGAGAATTTGCCGAAAGCTGGGGCTTTATCTGAGTCTGTTGTTTGTGCACTTTTTCTCCCTCCAATATTTCAAAAGAAAGCCATCTTAAGTATCGTATTCAAATGTCGCCGACTTAGTTTCTTCGTCAATATCGAAATCGCCGAAGACAATAGGCGATTCCTTTTTCATGATCTTGAGCATCTCGATGGCAATCTCCCTGATCTCCCAGTGGGCCCGGGGATTGGTCCTCACACAGAAGAAATGCCGGAGCTCCCGGAAGTTTGCGGTAATTACTATTTCGGAGACCGTGGCATTGGGAAGCACATAGCGGGCATCTTCGGGCGCTACGCCGGCATCGAGGAGCTCTTCATATAGTGCATAGCAGTTTGCGATCGCCTCCGCATAGAGCTCGGCGCTGTTGACTTTGCCGGGCAGTTTAGCCTGCGCGATCGTCGAGGGGGTTACAATCTCGTAGTCTTTGGTTTTCTTGCGGTTCGGCTTATCGGCGTAGCAGACGTATCTCTGGCTCTCCTGTGACGGTGATATAAAACGATGCCTTACCAATTCATGGGTAAACACTCTCGAGCCGCCCTTGATCCTGAATGTTGCCGACGCATGCTCCAGAACGGAGTGATGCCGCTTCTTTATAACCTTTTGAATCAGCTCCTCGGTCGAATTCGGCGGATCGTACCTGTGAAATGAGAGGTAACAGGTTCGGCAGGCCCGCTCGATGATATCCTCGCCGTCCGGAGTTATGGCCATCAATTCTACCGAACGCCTGGCTTCAATCGGCATGGCAACAGCCTCTTTGTCTTTTTTTACCGATGAAGACACACTTATACCCTCAACCCCCAACTCCCTTTTTCAAATTTATAGAAATTACGGCTGAAAATTCTGTCTTCGTTCGTTACTCAATCATCTTTTCAGCGGATGCCATTTTAACGACGGAGCCATATATTTGTCAAGAAAAAATCAAACTTTTCTCAAAAAAAATACAACATGTTGTGTCTCAATGTCTTTGGGAATACCATATATCGTTACTTAGAGCGCAAATTGTGGTGGAAATGATGTTGACTTGGAACTCTTTTTTGTTAAATTACTGTTAGGAAATAAGAAAGGAGAACCAATGAGAACAGCGTTTTTGATTCCTATCATTCTAATGGGGTTTTTAGCTCTATCAGCCTCCGCCGCGGATAGTTTTATAATCGCGGTCAATAATCATCCTGATGCTGATCTAAGAGCGTTGCAGGCGTATTCCGGCAGGGCCTGGGGTAAGACAGCGGATAAGATTTATCTTTCCGGTGGAGAAGAAGAGATTAACTGGCTTGAGAATCATAGTATCGAATTTGAGCTTATCGAATACGACGATGATCGGTCGTTGCTTTATATCTGGTTCGATGTACCGCTCGAACGATGGCCTGGCGATATAAACATCCTCGACCGGGGCGAGGGTTATATTTTAATGGCGCGGCCGCCATCGGGTATGGTTGAATATCGTCAACTTAAACTGAGAAAGCTGCCATTCATCCAACGTGAGAGCCGGGGAGATCTGCTTTTAGAGTATGACCCGGCTGTGGATGTTCTTATCGGCGCCGTGAGTCAGGACACGGTCATCGATTTTCTCAGCAGACTTACAGGCGCGAGCCCTATTGAGATCAACGGTGGGCTGGATACGATCCATACCAGACTCTCCGGCACGCCGGATAATGAGCTGGCGGCGCAATTTCTGAAAGAGACCCTCGAGGCATACGGCTACGAGGCCGAATATCATGGATTCTGCGGCAGTATTCGTCATATGGCAGCTTACGATGAAAACCTGGCCTGGCTGGTAACGGAAAATTCGGAGGCGCTCAAGACTACCGACGGCGGGCAGAATTGGAATACAATGCCTGAAAATGCCAGCTCAGACCTCTGGGGAATCGCGAATGCCGGACCTGATTCGGTCTGGATTGCGGGCAATAATGGCGCCATAAGATTTTCATCCGACGGCGGCGAGACTTTCAGCCCTCAAAACTCGGGCGTTGGGTATTTCCTATTTGGCGTCGATTTTATTAGCTCTACCGATGGCTGGATCGCGGGCGATCAGGGTAACATTCTTCATACTGCCGACGCCGGCCTTGAATGGGAGACTCAGCCCACGCCGACCGGTTCACGTCTTTATGATGTTTGTTTTACGGATGCCCTGAACGGCTGGGCGTGTGGTCGAGACGGCACGATCATTCATACAACTGACGGGGGGGAAACCTGGGAGAATCAGAATTCACAGTCGGAGGAGAGGCTATACGGGATCGATTTCACGGATCAAAATAACGGCTGGGTGGTAGGCTGGTACGGAACGGTACGGCATACCACGGACGGCGGCGCGACATGGGAACCGGTCGATCTCGGCAACCAGGTGGAGAAGTATCACGTCGAATTCTCAAGTGAGATGCATGGCTGCATAGTGGGTTATGATGGCGAGATATTCATCACCACCGACGGCGGCGCCAATTGGGAGGAGCAGTCATCGGGGACAGGGAAAGACTTTTACGGAGTCGTCTTTGCGGATGACCTGACCGGTTTCGCCGGAGGCAACAGTGCATTGCTAAAAACCACCGACGGCGGCTTTACCTGGTTCAGCCAGACCGAGAATATGGAAACAGCCTGGCTTAACATAGTGGGGACGAAAACCGGCACCGTCGATCCCGACCAGCAGGTGATAATCTGTGCTCACATGGACTGCATTACTTACTCGCAGCCCGAGACTTTTGCGCCCGGCGCCGACGACAACGGTTCCGGATCCACGGCCGTCATAGAGGCGGCACGCGTCTTTGCCGATTTCAATTTCGAAAAGACAATCAAATTTTGCCTCTGGACCGGCGAGGAACAGGGGTTATTGGGTTCGGCGGCCTATGCCGATGAGGCCTTCTGGCGAGGCGATGATATTGTCGGTGTTTACAATTTCGATATGATCGCCTGGGATGGCAACTCCGATAACGCGATCGATCTGCATTGCGGTGACAACAGCTCGTCAATAGAGCTTGGAAACGCCCTGGCGGAAGTCATCACCGATTATAATATTGCGCTTGATCCTCAGGTGATCACCTCCGGCTCATCGAGGTCATCGGATCATGCCTCTTTCTGGGATTACGACTATCCGGCGATAATGGGGATCGAGGATTTCGATGATTTCAATCCGTATTATCATGGCAACGGCGATAATATGGATCATATTATGGAAGGTTATATGACCGATTTCATCAGGGCGGCCATCGGGGCGGTGGCGACTCTCGCCAACCCGGATACGGTGATGACCTTCGTCGATGAAAGCGAGTCTCTGCCTTTCGGATTTGCCCTGCATGCGAACTATCCCAATCCATTTAATGCCTCCACAACCATCACGTTTTCCGTCGATAGGGACACAGAGGTCGATCTGGCGATATATGACGTTCTGGGCCGGAGGGTGGCCACGCTGTACAGCGGGCCGGTCGATGCCGGCACCCACAGGGTCAACTTGAACGCCGGCGATCTCTCATCGGGCGTCTATTTCTACCGGCTGGCCGCTGATGGCGTCGACGCGGTCAACAGGATGACGCTGCTGAAGTAACTATAAGAGATATAATCAATTAGTGATTGTAGGGGCGAATTGAATTCGCCCCTTTTCTCTGTGATTCTGGATTCCCGATCAAGTCGGGAATGACAGGGATTCATCCGGAATTTTTCAATACGAGAAGAAGGTCGGGTAATCGCTTATGGGTATCTCATATATGGTGCCGTGGGATTCGCGTTTGGCGGCGAATATAGGATTCCACTCGCCTCGCGGACGAAGCAGAAGCATCGACCAGTCATACGGCGGTATCATGACGTGGAAGCAGATTCTCATCTCCCAGTCCTGATCCAGAAAAGTCCAGTGCTCCACCACCAGTATCCCGGGATAAGTCATGTACGGGAACCAATCGCGGCCCGAAAACCTGCCGAACTCGGGATGCTCGGTTTCGAGCCAGGCGACAAATTCGTCTCTTTTGACCATAGCCGGCTGTGCGTTCCCGCTGGGCCAGTTGATCATCTCAACATTGAGTCGGACAGCGCGGGTTGTATTCAATCTGGTAGCATAAACCATAATCGGATGAAATCCAATATCGATCGACTGATCCGGCTGAATTGTAATCTCGGCGATACCCGAAGGCCGGTTTAATTCATTTACATCTATTCGAGCATTCAATCGTGCATCGGCTCTCATCGATAGGTTGATTTCCTCCGGCAAAGCGTCGGCCGG
>CBDVBL010000217.1:0-4473 GCA_965372205.1 uncultured bacterium | reverse complement strand
AAGACCAGATCAGCCTGACGACAGCCGCCTCACGAGGTGTTGGTTTGCATCTCCAGGATCACCAAGCGCTGAGTGGCCTCGAGCTGACCCGGAATCAGGAAGGTACTTCCCAAAAATAAGGTCGATAGTAAGATGGATTTCGCTGAATACCGCATCATGATCTTAACCTCCGCACTTTCTGTTTTCAAACACCAGAAATAAATTGAAGCTTTGTTTTATTATATGGATTCTGAACTCTATTGTCAAGTGCTGTCTTTCAGACTTTCCGGGTACAGTCATGTCACCTAATCCAACAGCCCGGTGCGACGCCAACTGCGACGACCCGGCGGAAAACCTATCACCTGCCTACCGAGGAAATAAGCGCGTGCGAAACGGATGCAAATCTATTCGGTCGACCGGCTCCTGTTAGCCCGTACCCTTGACTTCAGAGAGGGTACCACGAGAGGTTCTTCCCAGTTGCCTGGCAGCATTCTTTGCCCGCCTGGACAGTCCTCGCATCCGACTGGTGTAACGTCACCGGCATAGGCCGCAATCTCGAAAATAACGTCGGCTTGCTCCATAGCAACACAGTTGCCATTAGGATCCGCGGTAGCTGCAAAGTTTTCGCCGTTGGGCGGGCAAGCGCAAAAGAAAGAAGGCGACTCATCGCCGCTATAGTTGGCAATCATGGTAATAACATCAGCGAGTTCTAGCGGATCGCCATTGTTATTGACATCGCCGGGAATATATTCGCAGCCTGTCGTCATTTCAACACTTAGCTCCGTGGAATATCCTGTCGTAAATACGGTATCTTCAACCGTAAGAGCACTATATGCGGGATGATCAAATAAGACATCCGCCGTATCTGTGCCCGTGGTAAGAAAAACCAACTCATAATACCCATCGCCGTTTGTATTAGCTTCAGCGTCACCGCTATTGCGGCTGATGGCTTCCACGGAGGCCCCTTCAACTGGATAAAATGTCTCTGCATCTGTAACCCATCCATAAATAATACTGACCGAATCGCCGCACGATCCAAGGGCTCCGATATACTCTCCCGGTAAGGGGTAGTTATAGCACGGGGAGTTTATCCCGAGGTGAAAGTCACCCTCGTTAGGATTACAGAACAGGGGAAAGCTGTCAATATTGGCGGTACCAGCCCATCCACCCTGCACGTCGCTGTATTCTACAATAATTGAGTCCGAATTGACAGTATAGATCGGATCGGGTTCGTTATACCATAGAATACATCTTCCAATTTCAGCGGCTGGTTCCCCATCATTGCAATAGATTCCACCGCCGTGCCTGAGACTGTCGGCCCAATTTCTCACTATCGTGCAGTTGCTAACCCGCGCAAAACTATCGTAAATATAAATCCCGCCGCCGTCACCTGGAGTAGCGTTATTGCTGTCTATAACGCAAGAATCAATCGTGGGGAAGCTATTGTTTCGGACCGCAATCGCTCCGCCAAAAACAGCAGTATTTCCAATAATCCGACAATTACTGATTATTGGGGCACTATTTTGACCGATATCTATGGCTCCTCCATAACTTTCTGCAGTATTATCCACAAAAATGCAATTGCGAATAGTCGGAGAACCTGAAAAAAAACAATGGATGGCCCCACCACTTGTGTTGTAACCATTTCTGATTGTAAATCCCTCAAGTACTGTAAGGGCATTCACATTCTTAAAGGTGAAGGCCCGCTGCGGATTACCGGCGTTAGCATCGATATCGATGAAAGTAGAATCGGGCCCCTTCTGAGATTTGATCGTGATCTGCAGGTCATCTACAGTGATACCTCGATTCCCATCGCCCGTGTAGGTACCCCGCCCCACCAGGACCGTATCATCGGTACTTGCAAAATCAATTCCTTTCTGGAAAGTGAGAAATGGACTCAGCACTCTACCATCACCTGTTTCATCACTGCCCAAGGTACTATCCACATGCCAGATTATCTGCTCCAATTCAATGGTACCGTTGTTATAACCTGTGCGGCTGCTATCCAGAATTACCACATCTTCTTCCGGCAGGAAGTCCGGGTGAGTGAATGAAAGAGTACATGTGCGTGGCGGGCCTATGTGCAGTTCATAATATCCAGCGGGATCCGTATGTTCAGATGTGGCGCTGTCTCCGGTGAAAACATACACGTCCTCTATACCGGTCAAGAAAACATTATCGAAAATCCATCCATAGCACACCCGCGCCTCGCGCAGGAGAGGAAAGTCTATCTCTCTAACCTCAAGGTTTCTTATTATGATATCTGTGACGACTGAGTCGATATAGAAGTCCTTATGCACGTACACGTCCACCGTGTCTTCATCCTGGCCCTGCTCGAGATCGATGAATAAAGCATAACGTCCGTCGTTATCCGTTGTGTCCACGTCAATTGTGTCTTGGCTATTACCAGCCGGGTAAACGATTAATTCCGATAATCGGAGCGGATTTCCATACTCGGCATTGGTTACCTGGCCCCCGATGAGGCCACCCCCGTCAAGAGGCTCTGCCGAAATATCCGGAAAATAAAGCAAAGACGCTAAAACAAGAACAACTCCTGCGCAACGAAACATTTGAACCTCCCCGTGGACAAAACTTACTTATGCGGTTTTTAAACTAATACCAAACGAAGCAACGGCTTTATTCCACAAAAATGGAATATCGCACCATAATCCTGCTAAAATATTGTAAATGGCCCATTATTTGTCAAGCTCTTTTTCAGTTTATTGACACTAATGAGGTAGTGACAGGGCAGATATCTATATTGTCATTCTGGGGACGAAAACCTGCGATCAGCGCAAACCGGGGCAATCCTCGCAACCGATCGCTGTCGCTGATCCCCTATAGGCCGCAATCATATGCACTACATCATCTAACTCAAATGCAACACAATTGCCGTTGGGGTCATGCTCGGGGGCGAAATCGTCGCCGTGCGGAGGACAATCGCAGGTATAGTCTGGCTCCGCTGTACCACGATAGCCGGCGATCATTTCGATAAGATCGCTGAGCTCTAACGGGACATCATTATGGTCAACGTCGCCGGCGATATATTGACAATCCGGACCCTCGAGTTGAGTCAGATCATAGGCATACATCGAGCGGCCGTGCGTGCCGGAGACGAGCTTTCGCTCCCCGCTATGGAGGTCTATATCGAAGACCGGGCAGATCGGATGATTGTCTCCCAGTACCCGCCACTGATCGCCGCCATCGGTAGTATAGAACATTCCGAAGTCGGTACCGACATAAAGCCATCCGGGATGCAAGGGATCGGGCAGGATATCGTTGATGGGAATATCAACCAGATCACCGCTTATGTCCATCCAGGTGACGCCGTAATCCATAGTTTTAAAAATGTGCGGCAGAAGCTCATCTTCTTTATAACCTGAAAACGTTACGTAAGCTGATGCTTGATCGAAAGCGTCCGGCGTAACTCGCGTGCACCAGCGATTCGGCAATTCATCCGAGACCAGATCCCAGTTTCCTCCGTCGTTAGTCGTCACCCAGACTCTGCTGTCGTCGGTGCCGACCCAGACCACATCCTCCGAAATCGGCGAAACCCCGATGGTCGCAATGGTTCCATAAACAAGATTGCCGGGATCATCGCCGCCGGTGAGATCGGGGCTGATGGCGTTCCACCAACTTCCGCCGTTGACCGTTTTATAAAGTCGTTCGGCGCCATAGTAAAGGATGTCGTTATCATGGGGGCTCATGACAACCGGAGTACTCCAGTTGGTTCGCTCGTTATCGTCAATACCATCGGTGATGATGTTCCAGTTCTGCCCGAGATTAGTCGATTTGCCAAGGTAACCGTACTGGGCTTCGGCGTAGATTATATTCGAATTGGTAAAATCGACGTTGCAATAGAAGCCGTCTCCATAGAAAATAACATCCCAGTTATCATACTGGCCATCGAGGGTCCTGGGCGTGCTGTTATCCTGTGTGCCGCCATACAGACGATGAGGATTCAATTGATCGATGGTAATACCGTAAAATTGAGTAATCGGCAGATCATATGATTTCGTCCACGAGTTGCCACCGTTCTGGGAGATGTGTATCCCGTCATCGTTGCCCACCACCATATAGTTCGGATTTCCCGGATCCTGATAGAGCCCGTGCATATCGACGTGTATCGTATCACCGATATCGTACCAGTTGGCGGCCCCGTCGGTGCTTCTCCAGAATCCGACGTCGCCGAAATAGACGATATCCCTGTTGGTCGGGTGGGCCCAGATGCGCCCGAAATACCATCCGAAACCTGAGAACTCGTATGGACCGGGCGAATTAAGCCTCGATTGCCAGCTATCGCCGCCGTTGGTGGTGCGCCACATTCCCATCAGGTAGCCGGGATGGTCCACCATGCTGGCGTAGATGTAATCAGGATCGGCGGGAGATATCGCCAGGCCGATTCGCCCGTTGGTTGACGATGGCGACGGGAGACCGCTGGTGAGATGCTGCCAGTTATCGCCTCCGTCGGTAGTGCGCCAGATACCGCTGGTA
>CBDVBL010000216.1:0-4510 GCA_965372205.1 uncultured bacterium | reverse complement strand
GCTCTTATCGTCGACCACGATGGACTGTGCCCTGCTCAGGGATGGATATAACATGATCACAAGAAGAAGCGATATCGAAAGCGATGGCGCCGACGTTATCATGCTATAACCAACCGTTTGCAAAAGCGATCCGCAACGGCTTTCTCAAAAAAAAGGCTCCGAGATGGAGCCATTTATCAATTTTATCTAATATCTTGACGGGGCTTCTTTGCCCTTGGTTGCAAACGAGACCTTTACCCCGATATATATGAAATCCCAGACATTGGATGTGATTTCATCGAGCGTGTAATCGGCCCGGGCAACATTGTACCTGACCTCCAGCTCGTATAAAATCCGCCGATCGGTGTAGCTTTTTAAGCCTACGCCGCCGAATCCAAAATACCCGCGTTCGGGGCCGGCCACGTCTGTCGAAAAATCGGGCACATAATAATGGGCGCTCGGTGTGAATACTCCCCCGCCTCCCATGAGATATATTGTACCTTTGGAAAGCCCTATGAAATTCATCTTAGTCAGACCGCCCATTTGACTGTAATTGAAGGTCAGGCGTCCCTCAGATGTTTCGTGTGATGAACCGAATCTCAGAAAGTTTGCGAACCCTCCGATGCCAAATCCTCCCCAGAGATAATATGATAATTCCGCTTCCATTCCGAATCCGGAACCGGCGGAAAATCCGTAGACATCATCGGCAAAGTCATCCTGGGCAGCAGTAATACCCAATCCCAGCGACCCAACGAAGGCGCCACCTTCCTGGGCAGACACGAAAGCAGGGGTCACTATAATCGTAAAAATCAAGGCCATTAAAACACTACGCATTCATCTTCTCCTTGGTCAGGTCTGTTTTCTCAACGGCAAATATAATCAATTATTAATCCGAGCACAAATCAATTTATCCGGTGAAATAACCGTCTACAGTCATCTCCAATTTTCAGATCCTGTCAGTAATCTCGTCTACACCCTGAAAACAGGATTAGCCTCCTTCATAAAACAGTTTTTCTATATTTCCGGTTTCAAAAAGATCTTATCCCTGAGGGCATGGCGGAGAGCATTAATACAGGCATGTGTTGAATGGAGCCTGTGGGTATCTACTTAATTGTTGATCTGGTTTAAAACTGCCGGGCGCCGCAACAAGGCCTATTTATCGGTGGTTGTTTTTGACGTTTTGCATCCCGTTGAACTGAGCAGGTCCGGTTTTTCCGGAGAGCCCGGCTACCGATCCGATCTGGAAACGTTAAACCCCTGACTTTGAGCCTTGATGGCCACCTCCCTTTCGTAGGCCTCCAATACGCTCTCCTCCAGTAAGCGCCGCATTTCACTGTTGACAGGATGAGCGATATCCTGATAGGTGCCGTTAGAGCGTTTCTTCGAGGGCATGCTCAGGAAAAATCCCTTGTTGCCGTTGATGATTTTCAGGCCGCGGATCACGAAAGCATTATCGAAGGTGACATTAGCGAAGGCCTTCAATTTGTCTTCGTTCCTTAGTGTGAGCCTTATCTCGGTTATCTTCACGATTCCTCCCGCGCGTCGGAAAACGGTAGAGCCGTTCAACCATTCGATCTATAAACCTGGTGCTTGCCGATAGTGCCCGCAGGTCTCTTTACCACTTTCAGGAGTAGAACGGTCGCAGCAGTATCGGCCTGCAATTAAACACCTTGTATTCAGGGCTTAGCCGTTTTGGGATCACGACTGCCTGACTACCGGCCCGCAAAAAAAGCCCAAAAAATGCGGAGCCAGAACCTGTCATGGAACTCCAGGCAGCACCTGATTCCATGAGGATCTCCTTCAGCTCCGCTAATTCGGGAAACTTCCTCAATACGGCCTCCTCCAGATCGTTCGAGAAACGTTTCACAAGCCTGTTGAATCTGGAGACACCTATCCTTTTTTCAAATAAGATCGGTGTGTTTTCCTTTGTCAAGTCAAATCTTATATCGTTATAGATCTCGGCGGTGGAAATCGTTACGGGAGGGGCAATTACGATTATTTCATACTGGTCTGGAAGCCGTAACGATCTGACAATTTCACCCCTTCCGGTAACCTGTGCCTGTCCCCCGGAGAGGAAAAAGGGAACGTCAGAGCCTATGCCCGCAGCAATCTTAAGAATTTCATCAGGCTCAGGAGCCAGCCCGTATAGACGGCAGAGACCTCTTATGACGAAGGCCGCATCGGCCGATCCTCCCCCCAGCCCCGCCCCCGACGGTATCTGTTTTACGAGATCAATCTTTACACCCGGGAAATAAAATCGATCCTGTAATGCAGAGGCCGCCTTGAACGCCAGGTTAGATTCGTCTTCGGCTAACGATGGATCATCGCAGGTGATTTCTAAGGTATCCGATCTTTCCAGAGTTAACTCATCGTAGATATCGACCGCCTGCATCAGGCTTTCGATTTCATGAAAACCGTCATCGCGCTTGCCCAGGACCCTCAAATATAGATTTATCTTGGCGGGGACTTTTAATGAAATTTTGTCCAAAAGGGCAATCCTGCCTCTATGCCAAAGGAAATTTCAACCATCGAGTAAAATTGATCGAGAGAATGTTCATTCTCATGAAGATAATTTTCCGCATTCTGATGACCGAGTGCAATTTTTATCTCTGATTCACCAATAATCTGATATTCACAGAGAAGCCTTATATCATTAATATTTTCAACAACTCCCGATGGGAATTTCGTATCGAGCGGGACCGGACTCGGATGAATATCCTCGGCATCGTATTCGCCTTTTTCTCGCCTGGTGTATTCAAATCCCAACCTGAGATCGGCGTTCATCTTTTTATATATCCCGAAAAACAGTTCCAGCTGGTCGGAATCGAGCCGTCCTATGGGAGTACCCCAGTTGAGATAGGCGTTTCTTCTTTTCCTCTGGCCGTAGGTATATGTATCGACGAAATTGATTTCCACCAATGCCGACCAGCCGTCATATCTCACCGGTGATAAATATGTGCCAAGCTGAATGGCAAATTTCTGGGGGGCATTGCTATTGTAGATGAAATCGTCGGCAACAAATTGCAGGTAAAAATGACCGACCTTTTTCTTTATCCAGGAGATATCCAGAGCCCACATAATATTATCGTCGACCTGGCGATTCTGGCCCTCCCAGTAGTTGAGCAAAACGGGAATATTGTAATAAAATTCCGGGAGTCTATCCGCTCCCCCATATAATACTATTTCCGTGGCGGCAATCTCCCAGCCTTTACCGGGCCTTAAGAGCAGCCGATGCCCTGAGATATAGCGGTTGTTCCGTTCGCCCGTTTGCGTATCAAGATAATCATCGAGACGGCTGGCAAAGCCGGAGAGCCTGAACGGTTTCAATTCGAAACCGTATTCTATCATATCATATGGCGGGGAGTAGGCATCGAGAAGCAGGCTTCCCCTGGGCGACGGTCCCCAGTTCAGTCTTTGACGTCCCAGGAGAATATCGAACCTGCCGAGAGCGAGAGCAAAATAGGCATGATCGAACTGGCCTATTATCCTGTGATTGTGAGCCCGGCCGTAATACCAGGGATAGCCGGTGCCGTCGGAATCGAATATGAGCCTGGTATCGATTCCCCAGCGATCATCTCGAGAGAGCCACCATCCCGCTTTATAGATTGAGCCGAGCTCATTTTTGAAATTGCGATTGACAAATCGATTGCGCCGCAGAAAGTAACCCTCGCGGCGCTCCCTGGACAAACCTTGCAACTCGATCCCGGCAACAAAACCGGACGAGAGCTCTTCCGATGGTCTTCTCTGGGGTGGTTCCAATCGCTCCATAATTCTCGCAGCCAGTTCTCTGCTTTCGGGATCGAGGACGGTTTCATCAGCCATTATGGATTCGATGACGTCCGATCGGAGCCAGGGCTTCTCGGTGACGCTGAGATCTTTGAGGTAGCCTCGCACCCGAAGCTCCATTATGTCTCCATTAACCGGTTCGTTTATGGGAATGTAAACAGTCTGACTGAACGCCGATTGAAGATATAGAATAATCGAGATGAGAACGAAAATAGAAACGACAGTGATTTTTCGCTGCATGGAGTTAATCTATATGCAGTTATCGCCATTGTCAAGCTGGTTGAACCTGCGCTTTTTCTGGTAATAAGTTCCGTAGGGGCGAGGTAACCTCGCCCCTTTTACGTGGTGTCGGAAGTAACTTCCGACATCACCCGGTAGCCGTAGGTCGGGAGCCCCGCGCTCCCGACAAATCTCGGTGCTGTCGCGTTTTTATGTTCCGTCCCCGCTTTGGGCGGCGTAACGAAGTCCTACGGCCATACGGCCCGTAGGGATCTGAATGATGTGAACTGACGGCTACCATGGACGGTCAGGTCACGTTTCACTGCGACCTGACCGAATATCTAATAGAAGCTCATAATTCGGTGCTGCCGGCTCCCTCGACCCGACAGCTTTTTGCCAATATCATAAAAGTAGGTCAGTTCCCGGGGGAACTGACCTACAACTGCTTTTTATTCTCTAAATTCAAATACCAGATTAGCATTATCTCATGTTCAACAATGGGATTCCCCGCATAGCCATATCGATT
>CBDVBL010000215.1:0-4514 GCA_965372205.1 uncultured bacterium | reverse complement strand
GTCATATAAAACCCCCACGAGAAGGAACAAGGCTCCTGTTATGACGCCGTGGGAGAACATCTGAAATATACAGCCTGATATTCCCACCGTCGTTATGGCTGCCATACCAAGCAGGCAATAGCCCATATGCGAAACAGAGGAGTAGGCCACCAGTTTTTTGAGATCCTTCTGTGCCATGGAGACCATCGCGCCGTAGATGATGCCTATCAGGCCGAGGATCGCTATCGGTATGGCGTAGGCGATGGTCGCTTCGGGGAACATGGGGAAAGAGACTCTCAGAATGCCATAGATGCCCATTTTTAACAATATCCCGGCCAGGATCACAGATACCGCGGTCGGCGCCTCCACATGAGCGTCGGGTAACCATGTATGGAACGGCCAGACCGGGACCTTTATGGCAAAGGCTATAAAGAAGGCGGCGAATACCCACATCTGGAACAGGTGGGAGTAGATCGAATTCTGCCGTATCAGCGCCAGCATGTCCAGTGATCCAACCGTGAAGTACAGGGCCAGAATACCGACCAGCATGAAGACCGAGCCGAAGAGCGTATAAAGAAAGAACTTGATTGCCGCATACTCTCTTCGCGGGCCACCCCAGACGCCGATTAGGAAATACATGGGGACTAACATGATTTCCCAGAAGATGTAAAATAAGAAAAAGTCGAGGGCACAGAAGACGCCGATCATGCCAACCTCGAGTAATAGAAACCAGGCGAAATATTCTTTTACCCTTTCTTTGATACCGAAGGAGGCGATAATGGAGACGAAAGACAAAAGCCCCGTCAGAAAGAGCATCGGAACCGAAAGACCGTCAGCGCCCATTATGTACTGAATGTTGACCTGCGGGAACCAACTCAGCGGTTTGGCGAAATCGAAAACGAATCCCTGAGTTTCACTGTGAATGTTGAAGAGCATCCCTGTGCCCATAGCCTCATAGTAGAACCAGGCCAGATAAATGGAGAGCACGAAAGGAACGAAGGAGAAAAAGGCGGCGGTCCATCGTATGGCCCCCACCGATTCTTTCTTCAATAGGAGAATCGCCACGATCCCGATTAAGGGGATGAAGGTCATGTATGTTAATATTGGAAATGGTAATGTTATCGGTTCCAACTAATCCTCCTTTATCATCAAATTAGCTTTATAAATAAGAAGACCACCGCGCCGAAAAACACCACCAGCGCATAGGTCTGCAATTGACCGGTTTGTATCTTTCTTAGTGTCCTGCCGAAGAACATCGAGAGATAACCTGTGCCGTTGACGGCGCCATCGACCACGTAGGTGTCGAATCGCTCATTTGCCCATGATAAGAACAGAGTCAGCTTCCCCGTGCCGTTGACTATGCCATCTATAATAAGGAGATCGAATTTGAAAAGAAAATCGGCCAACCAATACGTCGGATTAACTATGACAGCCATGTAGAGTTCATCGAAATACCACTTGTTATACAGGAATGTATAAATCGGCTTGAACCGCTGCGCCATTTTCACCGGAGAGATTGCTCCTTTGTAATACATTAGATAGGCCAGGCCGATGCCGGATGTGGCTACTACCAGCGAAATAAGCATAAGAATAATGTTGGGCTCCACGTGGTGAACCGCACCATAATAGACGAACGAGGAATACCCTTTGTTAAGCCAGGGAATACCTACCCAGCCTGCGCAGATCGAAAGCACTGCAAGTATCATCAGGGGTATAGTCATATTCTTAGGGGATTCATGGGCATGGTCATAGGCATGCTGATCGCGCGGTTTACCCGTGAAAGTCATAAAATACAATCTGAACATATAAAAAGCGGTCATGCCTGCCACGAGGATTCCGACCAGGAGGAAGATGTAATGCCCTCCGGCGAAGGCCGTGGCGAAGATCTCGTCCTTGGACCAGAAACCGGCTAAGGGAAAGATCCCGGATATAGATAAGCTGGCGATAAGGAATGTTATGGATGTTATTTTCAATTTCTTATGCAGCCCCCCCATGAACTGAATATCGTTGGTGTGAACAGCATGGATAACGGAGCCTGCCGCCAGGAAGAGCAAGGCTTTAAAACATGCGTGGGTCATAAGATGAAAAGTTCCCGCCGTGAATCCCGCCAATCCCAGGGCCATAATCATATAACCCAGCTGGGAGACAGTTGAATAGGCGAGAACACGTTTTATGTCATTTTGCACGAGACCTATTGATGCCGCCAGGAACGCCGTGAAGGCTCCTACGGACGCTACAACAAGCATCATGGTCTCTGATATCATGATTATTCCCATCAGGCGTGCGGTCAGGTAAACACCCGCCGCCACCATGGTAGCGGCATGTATCAGGGCGGAGACCGGTGTCGGGCCTTCCATGGCATCGGGCAGCCATACGTGGAGGGGAAACTGTGCCGATTTTCCCACGGCGCCGCAGAACATCAGGATACCGGCAATAGCCACCAGCGGCAGCATATTCGCCGCTATCTCGCCGTTGGCGATCATGTAATCGAGTTCGGGTAAAGATGCCGAGCCGACGGCGAAGATGAGCATTACCAATCCGAGAAGGAATCCCAGATCCCCGATCTTGGTGGTTACGAACGCCTTCTTGCCGGCGTCTGAAGCGGATTTCTTCTCGAACCAGAAGCCTATCAATAAATAAGATGTTAGACCCACCAGCTCCCAGAAGACGAACATCAATACATAAGTGCCGGCCAGTACCAGGCCGAGCATGGAGAACGTGAACAGCGAAAGATAAGCGAAATACCTGGCGAATCGCGGATCGCCATGCATATAGCCCAACGAATAGATTTGCACCAGCGCGGCCACTATGGTGACCACCAAGAGCATGATCGCGGTCAGCGGATCTATATATATTCCCATGGGAACGACGAAGGCGCCTTTCTTGCCGTGACGTTGAGGCTCCTGGAATGTCAGGTGGTGTTCCCGTTCGGAATTAGGAGATAGGTCGCTACGATGTGAATCGGGCACTACGATAATGTGACCAAGTTGTCCCGTGGAAGTTTCCGTTACAATGATCGAGTCGGGCGATTTTTCGTATCTTTCTGTAATTGCAGGTACGTCATGATCGGTGTCCATTTCAAGATTGGATTCAGCTGCAATGCCGTCAGCTCCCGCCATGCCGCCATCACCGAGAACCACCCATTCGATCCAGGATTCGCGGGGCGTAGGATCTTTTATAACCTCGACAAGAACAATAACGGATAAGACAAATGATAAGAGAACCATAGATATAGAAAAATAGCTGGATAGCTTGTTACTTTTGTTAAAGAAGAATATGATCAGGATAGATGCCAGCAGGGGCAGCGCCGCAATGATCCAGCTATAAGGTGACATCAGTTGCTACCTCCGGATTCATTCTGATTCCTGGCAACCTGAATATTATCCGATTCCACAGGAACCTTCCCGTTCTGTGTTTTCACTATCGCAGATATTTCCTTGAAAGCTCCAGCTATAGGGGCCGCCAGAGGATTACCGGAGATCAACGTGGGTATGCTTGTAATAATGCTCGTGGCTATTCTGTTTTTCACGTGGTCCCGGTCATTCATTCCCGTAAGACCTATGCCGTAAGAGAAAGACGAGAGAGCGATGAAGAATATCGCGATAACTATCACCCCGACCCTGCGGAGGTTGCCAGGGTTTACTCCGGCCAATGCTCTCCAGGTGACAATGAAAGGAAATGCCGATATCATAAGGCCGCTGGCGAGGCCGAAAATCAATCCCCGCCAGAAGACAACCAGTAAATCAATGTTGCCAAATGTCCCCATGGCCTCAGGCGAATCGATAAGAGAATACGAGATAAAACCGAGTCCGAAAAAAGCTGCCAGTATGAACCCCAGAGCCCAGCCGGAATTCAAAGAGGCCCTGGCTTTGAGCGATGAAGACTTTTTATAATAAATCAAAAAACCCACAGTAGAAAATAGAAATATCAGATAATACAAATCGATGGGCATCCTGAGCAGGTTCACCAGTAAAAGTGGCAAACAGAATAGCAGCACACATAAATCAGAGATCCATATAAGATGTTTCCAATTTCGAGTATTTAAATTGACAGATATCATCATCCTACCATTTCATGAAGTTGATCTTGTCCACCTCGATGCCGCGGAAATTCCTGTATAACAGTAACACAATTGCCAGGCCTACGGTGGCCTCGGCGGCGGCGATAGTTATTATAAAAATCGCGAAGATTTGCCCTGCGATCGCTTCGGGTGTCAAGAATCTTGAGAAGGCAACGAAATTTATATTGACCGCATTGAACATGAGTTCGATAGACATTAAGACGCCCACGGCGTTACGGCGCGTCAATAGACCGAATATCCCGATGCAGAACAGGGCTGAGGAGAGTATTAAATAATGCGTCAGTTCCGGCATCTTAAAAATCCTTCCTGGCAATGACTATGGCTCCCAGAAGGGCTGCCAGCAAGAGAACCGAAACCACCTCGAACGGCAACACGAATCTCGACATCAACAGCCGCCCGATGGTTTCGGTGTTGCTGTTGGAGAGTTCGATCGTGATTTTCTGTTCATCATTAT
>CBDVBL010000214.1:0-4519 GCA_965372205.1 uncultured bacterium | reverse complement strand
ACGTGTTCAAAGTGTTTATTACCATCACGATATTTGTCAAGAAAGTGCTCAGGGGTTGTGATAGGCATTATGATGAAGCATTTCTTCTTATCATCGGCCATAAATTATCCCTCTGAGATCGTTATTATTAGCATGTCATTATACTCCGATTCTTATGAAACATAACCTCTCCACCAATCCCCGTCAACAAAAATCAACATCGGAAATGAGGCAGATAAGAGCGTTATATATATACACCAATTGACAAGTAACAGAAACTCAGCTATCCTCGATCTCATACTCCCAGGTCAACTCCGCCGTCTTCCTGAGCATGGCCGATACCGAGCAGTATTTTTCCTCGGAAAGCTCTATCGCCTTTTTGACTTTAGCTTCATCGATATTCTTCCCCTTGAAGATGTACTTCAGATGAAGCTTCGTCCATACTTTGGGGTGTTCTTCCGCCGGCTCGGCGTTCACTACCACCTCGAAAGATTCGAACTCGATCCGCATCTTTCTGAGTATGGATACCACGTCTATTGCAGTGCAACCTCCCAGCGCCACCAGCGTTAGCTCGCCCGGCCGGACAGCGGAATCGTCTCCGCCGATTTCGGGAGGGCCGTCTATCGCAATTGAATGACCGGATGGTGCGTCGCCTATGAATTTTAAGTTCTCAACCCATTTTACCCGAGCGGTCTTCATCGTTTTCTCCACCATACTCGCCGTTTCAATTGAGCTTCGATCTGAAGTAAGCTACCGTTTTTTCGATGCCTTCATCGAGCCCGACGCTCGGCGACCATTTCAGTTTCCCGGCGATCTTCTCAAAAGCGATACAGCTTCGCCTCTGCTCGCCCGGCTTGGCCTCCTCATTGATCCTTTCCTGATCTGAGCCCGTGGCGGCCTTGATTTTCTCGAATATGGTATTAATATCGATTTCAGTACCGGTGCCAACGTTGAACACATCCGATCCGTCATATCCTAACGCCAGGAGATTTGCCTTGACCACGTCTCCGACATAAACAAAATCCCGTGTCTGAAGACCGTCGCCATAAACAACTGCTTTTTTGCGCCCCAAAAGCCTCTCGCAAAATATGGCCACCACGCCGGCCTCGCCCTCGCTGTTCTGCCTGGGGCCGTAAACGTTGGCATAGCGCAATGACACATACGGTAACGCATGCTGGACATTGTAGAAATAAAGGTATTTCTCGAAAGCCAGTTTTGAAATGCCATAAGGGCTGACGGGATTTAAGGGATGCTTTTCATCGGCGGGAAAGTAATCCTGCTCTCCATATATAGCTCCGCCCGTGGAGGCGAATATGAACTTTTTCACTCCCTGCTTTACCGATGATCGAAGAAGATTTATCCCTCCCAGGATATTGATCTCAGCATCATTTCCAGGATCTTCCACCGATCTTCGAACATCCATCTGCGCGGCCAGATGAAAGACAACGTCGAATTTCTCCTTCTCGAAAATCCTATGCACAACTGGAGACGATATATCCATTTTATGGAAAGTAGCTTCCGGCGGAACGTTTTCTCGTTTTCCAGTGGAAAGATCGTCAATAATAACCAGGCTATGATCGGCTTCGACCAGAGTTGAGGCAAGATTAGAGCCGATAAAACCTGCGCCCCCCGTAACCAGAATCTTCAATCCATCCTCCCCGTGAACTTCTTCTAAAAGTCCCGCTTCCTCATAGATGAAAGCCCTAATCTAAGCGGCACCGTAATGGCTGTCAAATTCAAAATCAATATCAGCGCTATAGAGAGCGTAACTTCGAATACAGGAAATGGCAGATCGGGATTCATTATATGCAAGGTATATTTGCTGGCCGGAAGCGCAGCGATAACAACCATCACGCCCACATATGCCAGGCTAATGATTGTAGCCAGCATCCCCCCCATGGAAGAGGCGATCTTCCCCGGGTTGTGCTCCTCGAATCTGGGAAAAATCGCGCCCAGGCCAATCGATAAACTGGTCAGCGAAATGGACATCAGCAGAACGGAGAAGAAAGTCAGCACCATCAACAATCCGCGCAGGCCGAGCATGATATTGGAAACGAATGCCAGCACTTCCGAAATCAGCAGAAATATTGAAAAAGCCGCCCAGAACTTTACCCAGAAAACCCTCCGCAGACGCATGGGCGAAGATGTTATGGCCCAGAACGATCTACCCTCGAGGCTTATGTTGGGAAAGACAAATCGCACCGAGAGGGTAGCCAATATGAAACCCGAAAAAGCGAAATTACCAAACCCGATTAGCGTTTTCCAATAGGAATCTTCAACGTCGGTAGGAAAATATTTGAGATTTACCAGATATATTAGCAGCAGTACCAGCAGGATTGTAAATTGAGCCCACTGAGCCGGTTCGCGAACAAACAACTTCAGGTCTTTAGAAAGAACGGCTTTAAAATCAGACGGCAGCCAGTTCGGGAGACGGAAAAACCGGGCCGAACGTTTCGTTATTTTTCTCACGCCGGAATTTTTGCCGTGATGCTCTGCAGATGCAAGCCAGCTATCATAATAGTATCTGCCGGCTAACCTGAACGTAACATTCAAAAACAAAAGGGTCGTCGAGATCAACGCCAGCATATAAACAAGAAGTGAATGCCGGCTTCCGGAGGCGATTGTTCTCAACGTCTCCGACACCCAGAAGCTGGGCAAAAAGGCAAAAGAGGTGGCCCCCATGGAACCAAGGTAACGGTTTAAGATTCTCCAATCGGACATGACATTGAATGCCAGCGACGACGGCTGCCCTATCTTAAAATATATAAATACCCCCAGAATGACCAGAGAGCCTAATATAATTGTCAGTTGGCGCGGGCTCAGATACCGCGAACCCAGAAACATCAATATCGAAAACGACACCCCTATACATGCCGGGATGATTACGAAAGGTAATAAAACGCAGAACATCTCAAATAGATATTCCCAGAGCACGAACCCTCGAACCAGGCCATAGGCCAGAACCAACGGCAATCCCAGAAGCAGCACCGCCCAGGTCGAGAAGAATATGTTATCTATAAACTTTACCGTGAAAACCTTCTGAAAGGAGGTCGGCGTCGATAGCAGAAAGGCGGTTTCCCGCGATCGGTATAATGTGGAAATCGATGTTACGATATTGGAGATAACAAGCATCATGAAGATGGCTAAAAATCCCAGTGAGACCAGCTTGTTCATCAGAAGAAATCCTATATCTCGAAGACCGCCGAGGTAGTCGAAGATCCTGTAAAAGAAAAATAGACTTCCTGTAAAAAAGCATGAGACTACAAACAACCCCACCAGGATTTTCATAACAATCTCGACGTTGAGATTACCCATAAACGATCTGGCGGAGACAGTTTTATAATGCATTATATGAAGACTTTTATTCAAGATCGGCTCCCGCGGATAGATTTGCCTTTCTCGGACCTCCGGTCATCTTCAAAAACAGGCTCTCCAGATTTTCGCCTTCGGCGGCCGCCATGGATCCAAGCTCATCAAGGGTTCCTAATCCGATAAGCTTGCCGTTATGGACAATTCCTATTCTGTCGCAAAGCTCTTCGGCCACGCTTAAGGTATGGGTAGACATAAAAATGACGGTCCCTTTTGATGAAAAAAGCTTCAGAAGATCCTTAACCAGCCTCATGGATTGCGGATCTAAACCAACCATCGGCTCATCGACTATCAGCACCTCCGGATCATGAAGAAATGCCGAACAGAAGACTACTTTCTGTCGCATGCCGTGGGAATATTCTTCGCATCTGTGATCAGCCCAGCCATCCATCCCGAAAAGGCCAAACAGCCATTTCGTTTGCGATCTGATCTTCGCTGGAGACATATCATACAGGCCTCCCGTGAACTCAAGGTATTCGCGGGCGGTAAGCTTCTCATATATGTATGGCGAGTCGGGAACGTAGCCGGTTTTCATCTTGGCCGCCTCCGGATTCTTAATGATATCGGCTCCGCAGATCCTGATGGTGCCGCTCTCGGGCCTTAAAAGACCCGTCATTAGCTTTATGGTAGTGGTCTTGCCGGCACCATTCGGCCCCAGGAAGCCAAAACACTCTCCACTTCTTACGTGAAGAGATAGATCATCGACCGCCGTTTTATTGCCGAATTTTTTCGTGACTTTAATAAGTTCGATCATATCTCTCTAAAGGGGCTCGCCGCCGGAATATTCTAAAACCGTGACAGAAATCTTGCCTACAACCCTCATCAGATCGGCCTGCCTTTCGAAACCTCCCTCAAGCAATTTTATATGGGCGGCATCGGCGACCTCCTGTCCAAATGTAGGATCTATGGGAAGCCAGCTTCCCAGATAAACGGCCGGCCAGGCATGATAGTAAAAATACCCGTCTTTGTAGACGATCCCGATGCAGACTTTTGTCGGCAGCCCGGTCGCCCTGGCAAGGGCTGTATACAGCGACGTATGCTCGTTACAGTCTCCCTTTCTCACTTCGAGAACATCTACCGCCGATGGCAGCGAGATCGTCAGATCCTTTTCGACATTCTCATATACCCATTGGCCTATCAGTCGGGCCTTAATAGCAGGATCAGTCACATC
>CBDVBL010000213.1:0-4525 GCA_965372205.1 uncultured bacterium | reverse complement strand
CGGTATCGCTTACCTTATCTTCAAGTTCTGCCAGTTTGTTCCGCGAATCCGATCCGTACCGTAAGATTTCCTTAATATCTCCACCGTATTTTTTCTTCAGCCGGAATATTTCATCGAGTCTTTCGTTAATTTGTTCGAGCCGCGCCGGGTCATCATCGAGACGATCGATCAAATTTCGGATCTCCGCAACAACCTCGTTTATATGATCCGATGCGCCTCTAATTCGCCCAATGACGTTCGCGAAAGGGTTTTTGATGCCCGGTATCCCGGCCAGAACCTTCTCAATCCCACCTAATTTCTCAACTACGGAACCATCAGACTCGACCAAGATCGAACCTGCCATCCCCCCCACCTCACGGATGCGCAGGCTATTCTCCAAAAGCACCTTCTCCTGCCTCAGGTTATCCTCTTCATCCGGTTTAAGCTCCGATCTTTCAATCTCGGATATCTGGAAATTCAAAAGATCAATCTTGTCTGAGACTTCACGGGCAAACCTCTCGGCGAAAGATAACTCTTCATTGAGATTTACAGCTCGATCATACAACAATTTGAGTTTGGAGAGTCTGCCATCCAATTTCGCATGGCTGTCGAGGTATTTGAGGTGGGTCGATGGATCAAGCAGGGATTGATGCGAATGCTGACCGAGTATGGATAGCAGTCGGCCGGAAACCTTTCTTAAGGTTCCGAGATTCACGGGCACGCCATTGACAGATGCCTTGCTACCCCTCTTTTTGCTGTACTCCCGGTGAAGAACAGGCGCACGTTTATCGTCGGAAATGCCAGCTGAATCCATCAACGCAACTATATCATCATGATCGTCTATGAGAAATTGCGCTTCGATCACAGCGCTTACTTCGCCGGTTCTCAACATGACATCAGAAACCCGGCCGCCGAGGAGGAGATTTAGACCCTCTATGATAATCGATTTACCGACGCCGGTAGACCCGGTTATCACGTTCAGTCCCTCGCCGAATTCGACATCGAGACTATCGATCAGTGCAAAGTTTTCGATATGCAGGCGGGTGAGCATTAAGAATTCATCGGGGGACGTTTACCCCAGTGAAGTTTCGTTCTTAAAACCTCGTAAAAGGATATCGAGTCAAATTTGATCAGCTTTATCTTATAAGCAGCTTTCCTAATAATAATCTTCTGGTTTTCTTCGAGATGGCCTGCGATTCGGCCATCGATCGATACCCGTATTCTGCCGCCCCCGGCACCCGGGACGACGTTAATGAGGTTTTCGGCGGGAAAGATAATCGGTCTTAATGTAAGAGTATGCGGCGAAATCGGGCTAACAGAGATGGCCTCCATCAGGGGATTTATAATCGGCCCGCCTACGGAAAGAGAATAGGCGGTTGAACCGGTCGGAGTAGATATAATTATGCCATCTGCATTATACGAGCAGACGAGTTCCTTATCGGAGTAGAGATCGAGCTTGACCAGATTGGTGGCCTCGCCATGATGAATAACGATATCATTCAAGGCGAACAGATCCTCACTCTCAGCACCGGAAATCTGCGCTTCGAGTACCATCCTCTCTTCGATTTTATATTTGTCTTCTTTGAGCAGTTCGAGCGATTCTACGATCCGTTCCTGGGTAACCTCTGTCAAGAATCCGAGGCTTCCCAGATTAACTCCTAATATCGGGATGCCATGGTTTCCCGTTGTTCGGGCCGAGGAGAGCATCGAGCCATCCCCGCCTAGGCTTATTATAACATCGCAATAACGCCAGATTTCATCGTCTTTAGCAGTTAAGTCTTCACGATTCGCAGGCGGCTCTAAATCGCTGCATAATCTGATTTCGATACTATTGGCTTCGCTCCATTCGATAATCTGAGCTATCGCTTGCTTGATCCGGGGCTGATCAAGATGGCCTATTATCCCAAACCTTTTCATTTCAGCTTCCGCGAACCTGATCCGGTCTTCGGCTGCTGATGGAGTTCAAGTGCGCACATGGCGATTCCATCAGGGTCAAGGTGAATTTTCTGCAGGAGCAGGTCGCGATCGCCGTGCTCGATAAATCTATCGGGAATACCAAGGGATCTTATATACCGGTTATCAAAGCTGTTTTCGGCGGCCCATGCTCGAACGCCCTCACCGAATCCTCCATTTAGGTTGCCCTCGCAGACAGTAATTATTCTATCAAACTTATTGAAGGTTTCCCGGAGCATCTTCTCGTCCATCGGCTTTATAAATCTGCAGTTTATCACCCGGCAGTTTATGCCGTCCTTCTGAAGCATGTCGGCGGCTTTCCACGAATTATAGACCATTGTTCCTACCGCCATGATGGCCAGATCTTCTCCCTCACGCACAATCTCCCAGCTGCCAATTTCGAGAGGCCGTATGCCGAAATCGATTTTCTCTTCCGGGACGGAGCCGCGCGGGTATCTGATGGCCATGGGGCCATCGTTATAAGTCATGGCCAGGGCCAGCGAGTCCCGAAGCTCCTGACCGTCCTTGGGAGCGAATATGACCATGCCGGGAATGGATCGCAGATAGGAAATATCGAAGGTGCCGTGTTGGGTGGGACCATCATCGCCACCCAAACCGGCGCGGACAAGGCAGAAAACGACCGGCAGTTTCTGGAGAGCGACATCGTGTAACACCTGGTCGTAACCCCTCTGCAAAAAAGTAGAATAGACTGCAAAGAAGGGCTTCATTCCATTGGCCGCCAATCCCGCCGCGAAGGTAGTCCCATGCTGCTCGGCGATGCCGACATCGAAAAATCTATCGGGATATTTACTCGCAAAAGCGGCCAGGCCTGTACCGCTGGCCATGGCCGCCGTGATGGCGCAGATCTTGTTGTTGATTCCGCCGAGATAAACCATGGTCTCGCCGAAGACCCTGGTATACGGCAGCGACTTCTTTAAAACCAGCGATTTGCCCGTAAGTTTATCGAACTTCGATACGCCATGCAGGGCAAGCGAATCGGCCTCGGCGAATTTATAACCTTTGCCTTTGACGGTGATTATATGCAGAAGCTTCGGTCCCGGGAGCTTTTTGATATGCTCAAGCGTTTTTATCAATCGTTTGATGTTGTGGCCATCGATGGGCCCGAAATACCGCAATCCTAATTTTTCAAAGACTATACCCGGGACCATAAACCCTTTAAGAGATTCTTCAACGGAGGCCACCGCTTTGCGAATCCTTTCGTGTTTCGGAAGGAGACCTGTCAGTTTCCAGATTTCCGCTTTCAATTTGTTGTAAGGTTCGTCTGTAAGTATCTCTGTCAGATATCGTGAAATGGCGCCGACGTTTTTGGAAATAGCCATATTATTATCATTGAGGATTACAAGTAAATCCCGTCCCGATTCACCGATTTGATTCAGACCTTCCCAGGCCATACCGCCCGTAAGCGAGCCATCGCCCACAACCGCTATGACGTGATTATCGTCGCCATGAAGATCCCGGGCGGTTGCCAATCCCAGGGCTGCTGAAATGGCGGTGCAGGCATGACCGGCGCCGAAGGCATCATGTTTGGATTCCTCGCGATTTGCGAATCCCGAAAGACCGCCAGCGGTTCTGATAGTATGAAAACGATCTCTCCTCCCTGTTAGAATCTTATGGGGGTAGATCTGGTGGCTGACGTCAAAAACCATGGCGTCCCGGGGAGTATCAAACACATAATGCAAAGCAATGGTGAATTCGACCGCTCCCAGATTGGCGCCGAGATGTCCTCCGTTAGTCGAGACGACATCGATAATAAGCTCCCTGATCTCGGTTGCCAGCTGCGGTAAATCATCTATATTCAATTTTTTCAAATCGGACGGTGAGTCGACCAACGATAATAAACTACTCATCTGACTGTTCCCCGTTTTCGTCGAATAGTCTCAGGTCAATGTCGCCGCCGCTCTTTTGGAGCAGTTTTTTGACCCGATCCTCGGCTTTCTCCAGCTTCTTGCGGCATAGCCTGGACAGCTCAATGCCTTTCTCGAAGGCTTTTATGGAATCTTCGAGGGAAAGTTCGCCTGATTCAAGCTCATCGACGATTTTCTCCAGTCCCTGAATCGCCTCTTCGAAATTGAGTTTTTCTATTTTCTTATCTTTTTGAACCATTCCAAAATGTCGTACGCTGCTTTTGAATCATATATCCACCGTAAACCATAAATATGTTCCAAATCGATATCTGCTGCAAGCAATTTTTCCCAATATGCCCGTCCTTAGCGCTACCTTTCCGATTTCGGATCACGGGTCATAAGATCGCTGATAGCCTTTTCAGGCGGCTTATTTTCGAACAAAACTCGATAAACCTCGGTTGTGATGGGCATTTCTGCGTCATATTTATCGGCCAGGGCGTAGGCTGATCTTGTGGTTTGAACTCCCTCGGCGACCATCGGCATCTTGGCCAGAACGTCTTTCAGCTTACGTCCCCGGCCCACCTGTTCGCCGACGAATCGGTTTCGGGAATGTTTCGAAAGGCAGGTCGTCACCAGATCCCCGATACCGGAAAGGCCGGAAAAGGTCATGGCGTCGGCGCCCATCATGAGTCCCAGCCGAACGATCTCGGCCAGGCCCCGGGTCAAGA
>CBDVBL010000212.1:0-4536 GCA_965372205.1 uncultured bacterium | reverse complement strand
CCTAGGCGTCTGGCGGAGTATATCGGGCAGAAAAAGCTGGTTGAAAAGCTATCGGTCTCTCTGAAGGCCGCTCTCGCGCGGGGCGAGCCACATGAACATATGTTGATATACGGCCCTCCCGGTCTCGGCAAGACCACTCTGGCCCATATCCTGGCCGAGGAGATGGGAACCAGGTTGATCGTGTCGTCAGGGCCGACTCTCCAGCGGACCGGCGACCTTATGGGGATATTGACCAATCTCGAGCTGGGTGATGTTATGCTCATTGATGAAATCCACCGGCTGGCGCCGTCGGTAGAGGAGTTCATATACCCGGCCATGGAGGATTTCAAGGTCGATTTCGTGGTTGACAAAGGCGCGTTCGCCAGGGTTATCAATGTTCCTCTTAAGAAGTTCACATTAGTTGGCGCAACTACCAGGGCGGGATTGATATCGTCTCCCCTTCGCGACAGGTTCGGCATTATCCACCATCTCGGTTTCTATCCTCCCCCGGAGTTGGCCGAAATTGTGAAACGTACCGCCGGCATTCTGGATATAAAGATTGAGGATGAGGCGGCCGTTGAGGTTGCCGGCCGGAGCCGAGGAACGCCGCGCGTGGCCAACAGGCTGCTTCGCAGGGTGCGCGACTACTGTCAGGTGAATGGCATTTCACAAATCGATCTTGCCTCCGTCAATAAGTCATTTGAGATGGAGGGAATCGACTCCGCCGGCCTGGATGATCTCGACAGGCGGCTTATCACAACTATCGTCGATTACTACAACGGCGGCCCGGTAGGCATAGAATCAATCGCGGCAGCTTTGAATGAGGAGTCGGGGACGCTGGAGGAGATGGTGGAGCCCTATCTTTTAAAGATCGGTTTTGTAAAACGAACAAGAAACGGCCGTGTAGTTGGTGATGCTGCATTTACTCATCTTAAATTGAAGAAAAAAGGCGGCCTGCAGAAGGATCTGCTGTGAATCTGAATTATCTGGGTAAATTTCTGGTAATAGCAGGATTTGCCCTCTTCGGCCTGGGGATCATACTGCTGTTCTCCGATAAAATTCCATTCCTCGGCAAGCTTCCGGGTGATATGGTGGTGGAAAAAAGAAACTTCACTTTTTATTTCCCCATCGCCACATCGATACTTATCAGCATAATCTTGTCGATCGTTTTTTATTTGCTCGGCTATTTTAAGAAATGACAATCGATATCAATCTGTACGACTACCATCTTCCCATGGGGATGATAGCGCTCTATCCGGCAGAGCCCAGGGATAGTTCCAGGCTTTTGTATCTGTCAAAGAATGATGGAAAGCTGGAGCATATGAAATTTACCGATTTCCCCGTATATTTTCGTAAGGGGGATCTGCTGATATTGAACGATTCCCGGGTCTTCCCGGCCCGCCTTTATGGAAGGAAAAGGAAGTCTGGGGGCAAGGTTGAGATTTTCCTGCTGGAAAATCTCGATAACTGCTCCTGGGAGGCGCTGGTTCGGCCCGGCAAACGTCTTCCGCCAGGAACCGAGGTGGTTTTTTTCGATGAGCGACTTTCGGCCACGCTCGGCGAGAGGACACAGAGCGGTGGTAGAGTCGTTCATTTCCATACCAACGGCGATTTGATGTCGATAATCTGGGACTACGGCGAGGTTCCATTACCGCCATATATCGACCGCGCTGCTGAGGAGGAGGATAAAGCTCGTTATCAGACCATATATGCGGAAAAGGTGGGCGCCGTTGCGGCGCCGACGGCAGGATTTCATTTTACGAGGGACATATTTGATAAACTCGAAACCAGGGGCGTAGAAATCGCCTTGCTGACATTGCATCCCGGGCTGGGAACCTTCAGACCGATTACAAGAACCGATATCAGCAAGCACAGGATGCATCCGGAGAAATACACGATCCCCGCTGAAACCGCCCGGATGATAAATTCGGCCAGGGCGGAAGGTCGACGGGTGATAGCTATCGGCACTACTACTGCCCGGGCGCTGGAATCCTCATGTGATTCAAGTGGCAGGATAGACGCGTGCGATTGGCGGAAAACGGATCTTTTCATAAAACCGCCCTATGAATTTAGAGTCATTGACGGCCTTCTGACTAATTTTCATCTTCCCAAATCGACACTGTTGCTCCTGGTATCTGCGCTGGCAGGCAGGGAGCAGGTATTGGCCGCTTACCGGGAAGCGATCGCCGCCGGTTACCGTTTCTACAGCTATGGC
The DNA here is from genome assembly GCA_965372205.1 of uncultured bacterium. Classification (GTDB taxonomy): domain Bacteria; phylum Zixibacteria; class MSB-5A5; order UBA10806; family UBA10806; genus CBDVBL01. The sequence continues at coordinate 2,342 of CBDVBL010000212.1, read as the reverse complement.
GATGCCATGTTAATATTATGAAGACTCGTCGGAATACAGCCATTGTAGCGGCAGCAGGTGGCGGCAGCCGTTTCGGTGGAGAACTGCCGAAACAGTTTGCAGATCTTTCAGGCAAACCAATAATAGTATATTGCCTGGAATTATTCGAGCGATGCAATCTGATCGATGAAGTAGTCCTGGTGGTTGCTGAGGATTATCTTGTCCATGCCTCGCAGGAGATCGTGGACAGATTCAGACTAAAAAAAATCAACAAACTCACTACCGGAGGTGAGAACCGCCAGGAATCGGTTCTGGCGGGACTTTCGGCCTGCCAGGCGGGAGCGGATCTGGTAGTTATCCATGATGCCGTCCGTCCGCTTTTAACTATGGACCTTCTTGGCAAGACGATAGAAAAAGCCACCGACACGGGTGGAGCAATACTCGCGGTACCCTCCAGGGAGAGCGTTAAACTGGTTGAGAGCGGATCAATCGTGAGGACCATGATACGAAATACCGTCTGGGTCGCGCAAACACCGCAGGTATTCAGGTTTGATAAGATTCTTGACGCTCACAAGCGGGCCGAAGCCGCCGATAATGAAGCCACAGATGACTCCGAACTCTATGAGCAGTATTGTGGTCGTGTCGATGTTGTTCACGGCAGCTATAACAATATAAAAGTAACCACACCCGGTGATCTGATCCTCGCCACTGAGCTATTGAGAGGTTCCATGTGAACAAGATACGAATAGGACTCGGTTACGATATCCACAGGCTGGTATCCGGAAGAAAGTTGATCCTGGGTGGCATAGAGATACCTTTCGATCTTGGCCTCGACGGGCATTCAGATGCCGATGTGGTGGCGCATGCAGTTATCGACGCGCTTCTGGGGGCAGCATCGTCGGGCGATATAGGATCGCATTTTCCGGATGATGATCCTGCCTATAAAAATGCTGACTCAATTAAGCTCTTAGAAAAAACGAAAACCATTATTGGTGAAAAGGGTTTTGCCGCAGCCAACATTGATGTTACGATAATCGCTGAAAATCCCAGGCTGGCGCCGTACATAACGGAAATGAAACACAGAGTGGCAAAAGCGGTAGGAATTTCACTGGATGATATTTCAATCAAGGCAAAAACAAATGAAAAAATAGGCGCCATAGGAAGAGGTGAAGGGATAGCGGCCTTCTCGGTCGCGCTATTATATAAATGAGTTTCGAACAAATCTTAGAGTTTATTCGGTTTCAGAACGAGTTTGCTATATATGGAATTTTATTGATCAGCGCCTTTATCGAAAACCTGTTTCCACCTTTCCCCGGTGATATGGTGACTCTTGCGGGGGTGTTCGTTGCGGGTGAGGGGAATATCGGATATATTGGGGTTTTAGTCTCTGCAACGTCCGGCGGTCTTCTGGGTATGCTGGTATTGTATTATTTCGGGAGGTCGAAAGGGCGAAGATTTTTCGAAAAGAGAAACAGCAAATACTTCGGGAAAACCGCTTTGGAAAGGGTCGAAACGTTATTCCGAAGATACGGCAGTTCCATTCTTATCGTCTCACGGTTTGTTGCCGGAGTGAGATCGGCAATTGCCATAGCAGCAGGGATAGGCGACGTTAGACCCCTCAGGATGGCGGGGCTATCGCTTATCAGCTTTCTCCTCTGGAATGGAATCCTCCTGGGGCTGATGATAGCCAGCAAGTCGAACTGGGAAATGATCATGGATATTGTTGGGAAATATACTTACCTTCTTCTTATTCTGGGAATGGCTGCAGGCTTGGCAATTGCAGTTTCAAAGATATGGCGGAAAAGAAAAAGCTTAAAATAGCGGTCCTCATGGGGGGTGAATCGGCCGAACGCGACGTATCACTGGCCAGCGGGGCCGGCGTCATCGCCGGGCTTCGTCAGGCCGGTCATGAGGCGATAGGAATCGACACCGCCAAGGGCGCCGGGCAGCTATCGGGTCCGGAGACACCATTGATAAAGGAGAAACCGCCGGATTCAAAGGAGCTTTCAGCATATAACGGCGAGACCACAATTCAAGCGGTCAGCTCTCCGGATCTACGAGAGGTTGACCTGGTTTTTATCGCCCTTCACGGCGGTTCCGGGGAGAATGGCACTGTCCAGGCTCTTCTGGATCTTTTGAAGATACCCTACACCGGCTCCGGTGTTATGGCTTCCGCGTTAGCCATGGATAAGCTGGTCGCCAAAAAGGTAGTCTCAGCCTCCGGCATCCTGACACCTGATTATATGGTAAAAGATTCAGGAAGCCTGACTGAAGAGGACGAACTTATCAAAGCGGTTGAAGACAGCGTCGGCTTTCCCGTTGTTGTCAAGCCAAATGACCAGGGCTCATCCGTCGGGTTGGAT
>CBDVBL010000211.1:0-4536 GCA_965372205.1 uncultured bacterium | reverse complement strand
GCTCCTAATAAATTGTCGTCCACAATATCTATAAAGGCTTTTGAGCCATATTCTAAATCGAATCTCGCCCCCGACCGAAGGATATTGTAAGGTTTCTCCGTTACAAGTACTCTCAGGGTAATGCCGGTCGTATCAGGCGCTGCCAGGAACCTGACAGTCTCAAAAAGATCGGTGCCGTATAGATCCTCAACGCCCCTCTCGGCTTTTTTTTGTTTGAAAATATCACCGGGGCTAAACGGCACATGTCTCGTCACCACCCAGGCTTTCGTTCGCTTGTTACCCTCGAGAACAATATTTTTAATTCTGCCCTCATCGATCTTGAAAACCAACCGCCGGTTGCCGGGATCGAATATCGAACTGACCCGCACCAGGCTATAGCCCGATCGTATATAAAGCTTTTCTAAGATCTTCCTGTCAGCCGAAACAGTTGCATAATTCAGTATCATTCCGTTTCTGCTCTCGACAAGATCGGCAAGATCTCTCTCGCTGAACAATGTCGCGCCCTCAAAAACGATCTCTCGTATTCGAGGGTTGTCAACCAGATGATATTCCACTAGATATCCTGTATCAAGCGGGATCAGTTCCGCCCAGGCATCTGAAATATAACCTGATTCGCAAGCCTTTCTCAGGTTCGATTCTATTTCTCGACGACTCGTTCGGCTTGAATGACCAAAGATCGCCTTAAAAAAGGTCTTTGGCATGAAGCTCAGGCTCTTAATTTCCCATCCGGTAACCTCATATTCGACGCTATCCTCCGAAGACGAATACGTTTCCGATAACAGTCGCCTGATCTCCGCAATGCCTTTCTCTGCCGCTTTCTCGCCTGCTTCTATCAACGATCGTATATCCGAAAAATCAGTTGAAAGCCTCCCCTCCAGATCGGGGGTGATCACAAGATCGGCTTTTTCTAAGGATTCCATTTTTCTGCGCATGGACATTATCGTCGTGGTCTGATCCGCGATGTCAATAACATCCACAATCCTCGATGCCGGTAGGAGGTTCGATGACGTATTGACAGCTAACACCGGATGGCCGATTTTTTCGATGACGATATCCACTGGAATCGGATCAACCAGGCCGCCGTCCACAAGAAGCTTCCCCTTGATATCGACCGGCGTCAACGCCACCGGCACAGCCATCGAAGCTCTCATGGCCTCCGCCAGATTGCCGGATGAGAGAATTACTTTCTCGCCCGTTGATAGATCCGTGCAGATGATCCTTAACGGGGGGGTCAAATAGTCAAAGCCGATGGACGAGCGGATGCCGGCACGCGCGGTAAGAGCCTCAAGAAATTGATTTAAGTTTTGCCCGGATGTAATGGCCCTGGGCAAAACCGGGCGCCAGTTATCGAACCGGATTTTCACCAGGCTCTTCTCAGAACGATCCTTCTGGGTCGCCAGCAGACTGCTGCGCAATGGGCTTTGTGAGAAAAGCTTCTTCCACCCGACATCCAGTGCAATGCTCTCGAGTTCGCCCGGGGAATAACCCGATGAATAAAGCCCGCCAATGATCCCTCCCATGGAGACACCCGCAATAAACGCTATGTTTATATTCTCCCGGTCCAGGACTTTCAGTACGCCGATATGAGCCAGACCTCGCGACCCGCCGCCCGATAACGCTAAACCCACACCGGGTTCGAGATCATGAGAAACGAAGGATTCATATAATTCCGATGGACTGATATCGAGCTTTATTATAATCTTGTCGTCAACTGATGAATCGGAGGCCTTCGAAAAACCCGGCAACGATATCACGAGAATAATAGTGGAAAATGAGGTCAAAAGCTTGAACATACCACAATTCTAACTTGCCGCCGACGTCAAAGCAAGTCAATGAATGAGAATAAGAAAAAAATGTTTAGCTCTCTCGCCCACGCCAAATACAGGCGGATGCACGGGCTATTCCTGGTGGAAGGCGCGCACGCGGTCGAGGAACTGATGAAATCAAATTGGAAGGTTAAATCGGTCATGGCTTCGGACCCGGATGCATGTTCCGATTTAACCTCCCGCACGCGTGATATCGGGATAGAGCAGGTCAGCCAAAGAGACTTAAATAGAATTGCGACCACTTCTACTCCTCAGGGAATCCTGGCCGTGGCAGGGATTCCTGAAAATGACTTAAAGAATATTCCGTTGCACGATAGAATTCTTATCGCCGATGGTCTTAAGGACCCTGCCAATATGGGAACTATTATCAGGACTGCGGCTGCCTTTGGCTTCGGTACGTTCATCACCACTGCGGGATCGGTGGATATATTTAATCCCAAGGTCGTGCGTGCGACCCAGGGCGCCATGTTCACAATCAACATCGCCCAGCGCAAAATCATAAAAGACATTACAGGCAGGCTTCATCGAAGCCACACCATCTACGCTCTATCTACCAGGGGCGACGCGGACCTACGAAAAATTCGAATTGATCGCCGGGCAGCTCTGATCGTGGGAGCGGAGATTGCCGGAGTGAGCGAACAATTCTTAACGGCATCAAATCACAACGTCAGAATTCCAATCTCGGAAACCGCGGAATCGCTAAATTCAGCAGTGGCCGCCGGGATCGGTATGTATCTATTCAGTCGAGGCTGAAAGTCGTCCTGCTCGTCTGAGCGATTGCCAAAAAACTTGAGGATCGTTATAATGGATCGACTGGATATACGGCCAAGATCGATCTTTAACTCTTGAATTAAATAAAGGGAGGTTTGATGCTACCGTTTGATTTCCAACTTCCAACCAAAATATATTTTGGCCCCGGTAAAATTAACAGCATCGGGAAATACTTAAAACCGGTCGGCAAAAAGGCGCTGGTAGTAACCGGCAAATCATCCATGCGTAAACTCGGCGTACTGGATAAAGTCACAGGGCATTTGAAAAAAGCAGGAATCGAATCGATCGTATTCGAGGGGATCGAGCCTAATCCGAGGCACACCACGTGCGATAAGGCCGCCGCTCTGGCGCGCGATAAAGGCTGTGATTTCATCATCGGCCTGGGCGGAGGCTCGGCCATGGATGCCGCTAAGGGCATTGCCATAACGGCCAGCACAGGACACTCCGTCTGGGATTACGTTTTTACCGGCCCGGATAAGCATCAGCGTAAGATCGAGGAGGCACTGCCGATCGTCTGCATACCGACCATAGCCGCTACCGGCAGCGAGGCCGATGCCGGAGGCATAATATCGAACTGGGAGACTCATGAAAAAACCGGCATCTGGGGCCCGGCTCTTTTCCCCGCCGTCTCCATTGTCGACCCTGAACTCACCACCACCTGTCCCCCGGATTACACAGCCGACGGCGGCGTCGATATCATCACGCATGTTATCGAGAGCTACTTCACATCGACCACCGAGGCCTATTTGCAGGATAGGTTATCTGAGGCGGTTATAAAGACGGTGATGAAATACCTGCCACGCGCGGTGAAAGACGGTTCCGATATCGAGGCCAGAACTCATCTGTCATGGAGTTCTACCGTTGCTCTATCGGGGCTGGTAAATTCAGGCAGGGGCGGGTACTACCCCCTCCACGCCTTAGAGCACGTCGTCAGCGCCCATTACGACATCAGCCACGGGCGAGGCCTGGCTTTGCTTCTGCCGGCATTGATGGACTACACGGTCCTGACAGCACCTGAGAAATACATCGAAATGGGGACTAACATATTCGGATTACGATTTGATACCGATGATGCTGACCATGCCGCCAAGATCAGCATCGACGCTATGAAAGGCTGGCTGGCATCCATCGGGCGGCTTCTGACTTTCACAGACCTCGGTATTGACGACTCCAAATTCGATGTCATGGCCGAGGATGCGGTCAGATTGTACATGCGCGATAACGATTATCTCTTAAATCCCCGCCCAATAGACAGAGCCGGTGTCCTCGAGATATTCAGGATGACGCTGTAGAGATTTCATGTACGGGCGTATTGCGATACGCCCCTACAAAGCCCCTCTGTCATTCCCGACTTGATCGGGAATCCAGAATAAGTCGTGCCGTCGGGTCGCAGCCCCTGACATTCTTGTGGAATAAGGCACTTTATTGATGGTACTCCCGCAGCCTCCCTCAACTGCAGCTTTATTTCCTTTCTGATATTTTTTGAAACAAGATAGATAAACATCTCGTCTTTAAAATGGAATATCAAAAGGAGGTTGTTTATGCGCCTGTTTATTAAGTTTTTCCCGGGAGAGTTTAAATCTATATTTCGCAACTTGTTCAGCCTCTCCAATTGCGCGGTCTTATCCATTGCGATGCCGTGCATGATATTATTCGGTTGCTCAAACCTGGAATCTACGCAGCCCGTCAACGCTCGGATATATAATTCATCATTGAGCTTAGATCCTGATTTCCCAAATGACTGCCGTTTTACGATTGACGCAAAATACAGCAAGATCAGGAGCTACCCGGAGGGCGGGGGAATATTTCTCGTAAGGGTGGCGCCGGCCGACGCTTTGCCGGAGGAAATCAACCTATCGATTAGAGCCGATGCACGATTGAATGCTCGAATAGATGTAAATGAATTAAACCGGCCCTCGGGGATCGCCGAGATTACAAT